>JAHWKJ010000378.1 GCA_019347905.1 Planctomycetota bacterium | reverse complement strand
AAGCCCGCGCAAGGGCGACGTGGTGGCAAAGGCGTACTGCTGGCCCTGAAGCGCGCCGGTGAACGATCCCCAGTACGTCGACGGCCCGCCGGGCGCGCCGCCGAACACGTACACCTCCGGCAACTGCGGCGGCAGCGGCTGGCCCGGATTCGTCAACCCCGCCGCCAGCGCATTGAGGTCGTTCGCGGCAATGAAACCCACAAGCCGCGTCCTTTGCGCGTCGTTCGGAAACTGCACAGGAGCAACTTGTCCGGGAACCGTCTGCACGTTGTTGGCGTAGCGGTCCCAGCCGGTCAGGACGCGCTGCAGCTCGCCTTGGCGCTCACGCAGCTCGCGCCGTTTGTCGACCAGAAGCGGTTCGTTCTGTTCGACCTGCTGCTCGACCCGCTCGACCCGCTGCAGCCACGAGTTGCGGACGTGGAACATCTTGGCCGTCAGCAGCATGGCGACCACGGCCGCCGGCACGATCAGGAAGAGAAAGGCGATTCCCAGCTTGTGCATGCGAGTCTCACGGCGGTCGCCCTGCAACCGCGACGGCGAATCCTACAACAAAAGAGCTTTAAGCCCATCATAGGCCCGGCTTTCAGGCAGGGTCAAGCAGTTTCGACCGGGCCGCGGCCGATGACATCGCGGAGCCGGATCGGCGCGCGGTCCAGAGCCAGCCGCTCGGCCAAGTGGTGCATCCAGACCACCAGCCCCGTCTGCGGATGGAAATACAGCTCGCACAGCGCCTTGGCCGTCTTGCTGCCGACGACGCTGGCGTACTGGTCCGCCGGAAGCTGAAAGAATGTATGGAGCTGAAAGCTGGATGCGCCGCGGAGCGCATACTCCAGCGCCATGCGGCCCGTCGTGATGTTGCCGGTGGCGGACCATTCCAGCGGACGGGGTTCGTCGTTCCGCTGAAACGCCGCCATTACCCGGAGGTTGCGGTCGCTCAGATCCGGCCCGCCGTAGGCGATGCCCCGGTGGCCGTCGAACTCGCGGTCCGGATCGAACAGCCGGTTGCCGTACACGAAGTAGTCCGGCCGCGAATCGCCGGCGGCGGAATGGATTGTGCGCAGCATCTGGAGCTGGAACTCGTCGTCAAACAGCGCGTTGAACAGCTTGAGGCCGACGCGCACGCTTCCCGCCGGGACCGACTCTCGAACCAGCCGCGGCACCACGGTCAGCCATTCCAGGATCTTCGCCTGCTGCGCCGCGCGGTCGCTGCCGGCGAGCGTGGGGCTGAAGTCCTTCTCCAGGGGCATGACGGGTTGAGGGTTGAGGGTTGAGCCTGGTTGAGGGTTGAGGGTTGAGGGTTGAGGGTCAGCAGAAAGCCGCAGACCGCTGTTCTGGCTCTCGACTCTCGACCCTCGACTCTCGACCGGTTCGTGCCAGGCTTCGAGTAACCGCGTCGTGGTGCAGCGGTACTCATCGGTCTTCCAGGAATCTTCGGCGGGCGTGGGCAGATGGAACTTGCACGAGGGCACGATCAGCGTGCCGCTGCCCGCGGCGATGCGGCGGGCTTCGCGGACGAGTTCGAGGTACTCGTCGAAGCTCTGCCACCAGCCGCGGCCTTTCCAACTGATCGTCCAGCCTTCTTTGCCGGAGCGGCCGGTGATCCGCTCGGCGACCATCCGCGACTCTTTGACCGCCCAGTCGCGCATCGACTGCCCGCCGACGGCATCCTCGGCGATGACGGTCTTCAAGACGACAAAGCCCAGCCCGGCTTCAACATCTTCGGTGACCTGCCGGGCCGTCATCGAGAGCTGCCCCGACGCCTTGCCCCACGGATTGGCAATCGGCACGCCCGCGTAATGCGTGGAGACATCGAGATCGTAGCGCTGGAGCAGATACTCCTCGATCCGCTCCGGCAGGCCTTCGCGGGCGAAGCGCTCGTAGTCCGCCCGGACGCGATCGCCGACGCTCCGGTCGACCTGCGGCTGGTCCGGCAGGAAACTCGTTAGGCTCATCTACACGATCCATCCGCCGCCCAGCACGCGGTCCCCGTCGTAGAGCACGACCGCCTGGCCGGGGGAGACGCCGTACTGCGGCTCGCTGAACTCGACGCTGATCCGATCCTGATCCGTCTGCGTCACCACCGCTGCGGCCGGCTGGTGGCGATAACGGATCTGAGCCGTGCACTGGAACTGCCGCGGCGGATCGTTCACCAGCCAGTTCACACGGTCGGCCTCGAGCGAGGTGCGGGACAAGTCTTCGCGGGTGCCCAGGACGACGCGGCGGCTGGCGGCCTCGATGGAGACCACGTACCGCGGCTCGCCGAACGCCACGCCCAGCCCGCGGCGCTGGCCGACGGTGAACCGCTCGTAACCTTCGTGCCGGCCGACGACGCGGCCGGCCGTATCGACGAGTTCGCCGGCCGTCTCGTGCTCGCCGCGCCGCCGGCGGACGAAGGCCGCGTAGTCGTTGTCGGGAATGAAGCAGATCTCCTGGCTGTCGGGCTTGTCGGCGGTCCTCAAGCCCGCCCGCCGCGCAAGCTCGCGAATGCGCGGCTTCGTCGCATCGCCCACGGGAAATACGATGCGGTCGAGGAGGTCCCGGTCGATGCCGAACAGCACGTACGACTGGTCCTTTCCGGCATCCCGCCCCCGGACGAGCGCCGGCCGGTCCTCACCCGGCGTCTCGACCAGCCGCGCGTAATGGCCTGTGGCGATCCGCGTCGCCCCCACCTGCCGCGCGAAGTCCCACAGCCGACCGAACTTCAGCCAGTTGTTGCACATCACGCAGGGATTGGGCGTGCGGCCGGCGAGATACTCGTCGGCGAAATAGTCCTTGATGCGGCCGAAAGCCTCCTGAAAGTTCACCGCATGAAACGGCACATCGAGCGCATCGGCCACACGCCGCGCATCCGCCGCATCCGCCGCACTGCAGCACCCCTGCCGATGCGACTTCGCGTTTACAACCGGCAATAGCCCCGCACCGCCCGTCGCGCAGACGTTCTCCTCAGTCGCCCCGGACCGCATAAACAGCCCGATGACCTCATGCCCCTGCTCCCGGAGCAGAAGCGCCGCGGCAGAGCTGTCCACCCCGCCGCTCATCGCGACAACAATCCGCTCGGGCATTGGAGGAGTCGAGAGTCGAGGGTCAAGAGCCAGCGTTCGTAGCGGCCGGCTTCAGCCGGCCAAGACACCGTTCGTACTGGCCGGGTTCACCCGGCCGAGGCCGGCTGAAGCCGGCCACTACGAACGGCCACCGCGTGCAGCGGTGCCCATCACTCGTGCGAAGCGACGCTCGGCACCAATTGGAGGTCTTCGGCGGGCAGTTCGACTTGGAACGGATCTGGCGACTGGGGCTCCGGACAGAACTCCACCAGGTAGAGATGCCTGCCCTTGATTCCAATTGGCCCGCGGTCCTCCTTGACCTCACCCTGAACGAAACGTAGCCCCAACTTGAACCGGACCAGGTCTCCCTTCCGGAAACGGCTTTCAGGCATGGTCGTCCTCCCGGAGTTCGGTCACCAGGGATTGCTGCCGAGCAAGGCCCGCAGGTAATTGTACATCGCTTGATCGAAGTTGTGGGCCAGCGCGCTCACGGCACGTCGCCACGCGCGAACTCTGACCAGGTGAAGTCTCGGAGGACCTCCCGGTGCGACAGGATCGAAATCCTGATGTGCGATCGCATTTCTCCAGTCTATGAGTTCCTGCAGCAAGTCACGCCTGCGCTCGTTTCGAGCATCCAGGCCGTAAACCTCCGTCCAAAAGTCGATCCCCAAACGTTTGAAGTCGGAGCCGATGGCTCCGGGATGTGGATTCCCTCTGCCGAGGCTCCGATTCCAGATGAATTCGACCCGCAGAAATACTTGGAGCTGTACCGGCGTGATGGCGACGATTCGATCGACGCACTCGGAATGCAGATCGCGACAGAACCCCTGGAAGTGACCGGACAAGAGGGCGGCATACGAGTAATTGATCTGTTGAGTCGCATACCGCCGGCCCCGCTCTGTCCCGCCGACCATCGCATGCGCGCCTTCGATCTCGTCCAGCGCCTCGGCCCGTTCGCCGTTCCACCTGTTCAACGACTGCGAAGGCATCGGACGCGCGCCTCCGGAAGCGCCTCAACTGGTGAGCAACGGGAAGACGGGACCCGCAGGGCAGTCACGGCAGACTGCCTCAGCCATTCGCGTTGCCCTGAGCCGAGGCGGCGGCTGGCCCATGCACCTCAACCTCATTGACCAGCAGCAGGTCGATGATGCTGAAGGTTTTCGTCGGCATGGTGCACAACCACGGTCCGTCCGCTCGCCGAATGCGAGAGGAAACTCGTTATGGGGCACATGAATCGCCCGGCCATCGGCCATGTGGATGGTGAAGGCGCGGAAGGGCCGGGCCTGATGCACAGTCCGGAGTTGCTCGATTGTCATGGGCGACTTCCACAGGAGCTGTTAGCTAGGGTCGTTGGCGAGAAGGCCACCTGCGCACCAAGCATTGTACTCGAACCGATCAGGATGCTTCATCAAATCGCGAGAACGAAGCTGCCAGACTTGGATGGCCAGGTGGCGATAGTCATCAGCGCGGGCAATAAAACCCTCGATAATGGGACGAGGTATCGAGCGGTAATTGGACCGCACAGCGTCCCCCACGATCAGATAGAGCACTCGCAGGAAGAAGTCTCGCTTTGGGCAGCGACCGTCGGAAGCGCACTCGAAGAGCGCCTTCTCGTGGCGAGTCCAAGCAAGTGCAAGGTCAAAGTCTTCGCACGGCGCCAAGGCGTCGGCGTCGTAAGCCCAGTCGCGAATCTCATCCGGCGCTGGGTTCCACGGATCACGCATTGCTCGCCTCAGTCTCGATTGCGGCTGCGGAACCATCCATGTACAAGCACCAGCCAGTATACACACGTCAGCACCATCGCTCCAAGAGTGAGAAAAACAGCGAGAATTGCCGCAGGCCACTGCAGAGGATTCCGGTCGGAAGCGTTGACCATGCCAAGGATGTGCGCTGCGGCCGCCAGCACCCACGCGATACACACAATGCGCCCGAAAAGCCGCCGGGTAGCCAGCTTCGGGGGGTACGAGGGGCGTCGGCGATCCCGTTGATGCTGCATAACCAGGCATTTGCGAGAGGCCGCCGAGCCAGCGCGGTCACTCCGCCAGCGTGCGGGCGACGTCGGTGCGGTAGGCGGAGAGGGCGGGGAGGAAACCGACCAGTGAGGCCAGCACGATCAGGCCCGGGATCAGCAGGAATTCGGCCAGGTGAAACGTCAGGGGGTCGATGATCAGGTTCAAACGCTCGGAAACTGCCGGCGCGGCCGCGAAGATCAGGCCGTGGCCCAGTATGACGCCCAACAGGCCGCCGCCGACGCACAGCAGGATCGATTCCGTGAGAACAATCCAGGAGATGTGACGGCGCTGTGCCCCCAGCGCCCGCATCACGGCGATTTCGCGACGGCGGTCGGACATGGAGTTGTAGATGCTGACGAAGATGCCCACGCCGGACACGACCACCACCAAAGCCGTCAATACGACCAAGAGGTTCGAGACGGGGCCGACGAAGTTTTCCATCAGTTCGCGGATCGGTTCGATAGGATTGACGGCCATCGCCGGGCCGCTCTTTCTCGTCTTGCCACTGAAGATGACTGAGGACGTCTGGCTGCGCATTGAGACGAAGATCGCGGAGAGCTCTTTCTGGAATTCTTCCATCGGGCCGTGGTGATGTCCGCCGCGGCTTTGCAGGCGTTCCCATTCGGCCTTGAGGCGGTCATATTCTTCGCGGTCGACTTCGCGGCCGTAGAAGTCGGACTCGCGCTGCAGGGCTTCGTGCGGCGGGGTCTCGTGGCCGGCGATGGCGTAGAAGCCGTTGAGGTGTGTGAAGACCGTGCGGTCGTTGGCAGTGCCGGTGCGTTCCAGCACGCCCACGACGGTGAACTTCTCGTCATGATGGTGCCCTTCGGCTCCGCCGTGCACGAGGGTAAATTGCGAGCCGAGATTCCAGTTGTTCTCCTGCGCGACGCGGGAGCCGATGATGGCGTCGAACGGCTGCTCGAAGACGTGGCCGCGGATCCGGAACTGCCGTTTGGGGGCAAACGGCATTTTGAAATAGTCGCCCGTCGTGCCGACGATGGGGAAGGTGCCCTGCTCCGTGTAATCGCCCAGGGCGATCGGGACGGCGGCCGTCACGTGGTGCACTTCGGGGAACGGGAGGTCCTTCTCGATCAGCCTGCGGTAGTAGCTGTAGGGCAGGTTGGCCGGCGGATCGCCGATGCGATAGACCGTGCTGAGCACAAGCTGCAGGTCGCTGCCGCGGCGGCCGATGACCAGGTCGTAGCCCACCGACCGCTGCTCGAAAGCGTCGCGCACGATGCTGTAGATGACGAGCACCGTGACGGTGAGCATCACGCCCAGCGCCACGCTCAGCCCCGTCAATGACGA
>JAHWKJ010000377.1 GCA_019347905.1 Planctomycetota bacterium | reverse complement strand
GACGGTCATCAGCATGATCTTCCTGCCGCTCGCCTTCCTGGTGGGCCTGTACGGCATGAACTTCGACGTGATGCCGGAGCTGCGCTGGCGGTACGGCTATCTCGCCTTCTGGGTGCTGGTTGCGACCGTGGTGACATCGCTGGTGGTCTCGATGAAGCGCAAGGGCTGGCTGTAGCTGTGAATCTGAATCGCCGGCGTTGATTCAGGATCCGCCGCGCGATCTCAGCGCAGCGAAGTCAGGTACGCCAGCAAATCCGCGACCTGCTCCGTCGTCAGATCTCGCAGCAGCAGTTCCGGCATCAACGATTTCTTTTGCGGGACGAGCAGCTCGACTTCGCCGGCGGACAGCTCCAGCAGCTTACCTTCGGCGTCCTTGATAACCACGCCGTCGTCGCCACGCTTCACCAGCAGGCCCGAATGGACGCGGCCGCGCTTGGTTTCCACGAGGTACGTCACGAACTCCGGGGCAATTCTTTTCGAGGGGTCGAGGATGCCTTCGAGCAGCTCAGCCGGGGATTGCTTGCGGGCGAGCGACGTGAGGTCGGGACCGACTTCGCGGCCGACTTCGCCGATGCGGTGACAGTTGCGGCACGACACGTCGGCCGCCTTGTCGAACAGTTCGCGGCCCCGGGCGGCATTGCCCGCGAGCGCCAGAATCTCGTCCGGTCGCACCGTCGCACCCAGCCGCCGCGTGCGCGCCTCTTCCGGCACAAACCGCTCGAACAGATCGTTCACGGCGGGGGCAGCATGCTTCGCTCCGGCGTCGATTGCGGCGGCGCGCACACTCTCGGGCAGCGCATCGTCCGCGATCGAAAGCGACAGCATGTGCGCCCCGCGGGTCGATGACAGCAGCCGTTCGATTGCCGAGCGCGGTTCCACGTTGCCGACTCGCAGCGACTCGATCAGCCCCCGCGCATCTGCATGCCGATCCGCCTCGACGGGGTCTGTGCCCCCACCCGACTCCGCACCGTCGAGGGCAGCCAGCGACGCAATCCAGTCGCGAATCAGCCGCACGCCGCGCTCGTCGACGACGCTGGAACCGATGTGCGGCATGCGTCCGCCGCCGAGCTTGGCCATGCGGTACAGGAGCACGCTGCGGTACGGATCGCCAGGAGCGATGACCTCGGCGCCGTAGATGTCGAACGTGCCCTGCGACGGCCGTTCCCCGACGGCGAGCGTCTTCCCCAGTGGCAGTTCCTTCCGCAGCTCGAACTTCGCGGTCCCGCCGCCGCCGCGGCGATGGCAATGGGCGCAGTTAACGTGCAGATAGCTCCGGGCGCGCTCCTCGAGCGGCAGCGACTCGACGTGCGGGTCGTGCAGTTCGGGAAAGCTTACGCCCAGCGCGGCGAGCGCCGGTCCCGGTGCGTCGAACAATCCGTCCCGGACCAGCGCGCGCAACTGGTGGTCGTTCGCGCCCTCGCGCTCGTGCGTGCGGTCGAGCTGGGCGGGATTGAACCCGTGGATGGAGCCGGCCCGCGTCGTGTGGCATACGAGACACTCCGTCCGCGCCGCATATCGCCACGTCTGCCGCACGTGGCCCAAAAAAGGGGACTGTCCCCCTCCAGCCGCGCTACGTTCCTCTGATGGCAAGTCCTCAGGGGACTGTCCCCTTTTTTGGGCCACAACAGCGAACGTCCGGTCGAGACCTTCCGCCGGCACGAGCGTGGCATCGGACCCGTCGTCGTTCCAGGCGTAGGTGTAAGCCCGCCAGGTATCGCCGTCGCGGTGCAGAAGCTGCGTCTCGATCCGCCGCCACACGCTCGGAGCGGTCTGGAGCGAGAGCGTCTTCGCGAACACGGTATCGGACGGATAGTCGAAATGCCCGCGCACCAGGCCAACCTGCACGTTGTTCGCTGTTTGGTAGGCGAGCCGTGCGCGGCCCGGCACGCCGATCAGCCGCTCGGCCCGCGCCCCGTCGGCCCACGGTTCGGCGCGAATCGAATAGTCAATCACCCCCGTGGCCGGCTGATGATCCGCGACGGAAGCGAACAGGCCCGTTTCGCTGAGCGTCTGCGGGAAGTCGGCATTGGCGGCCGGGCCTTCGTTCGCGACCAGCCGGTTGAGCGAACCGTCGTAGCCCACGACGACCAGTTCGCCGTCGTGCCACTCGCCGAAGCCGATAATCGCCAGCGGCGTGTCGCACAGCTCCTCGTGCCAGACGACGCGCCGCCCGTCGTGCTTCAGCGCCCACAGGAGTCCGGTAACGTAGTCGCCATAGATGTAGGCACCGTGCAGCCTCGGCAGCCGGTCGCCCCGGTACATGAAGCCGCCGGTGATCGAGCGGCTTTCGATGTGCGAGTGCTCGGTGACGGGCGGCAGGATCGGCGTGGGGCCGCGGGCGGCTTCGGGGCGGACGCTCTGGCTGCCCTCGACAATGCTCCAGCCGTAGTTCCCGCCCTTCTGGACGCGGTAGACCATCTCCCACATCTCCCAGCCCACATCGCCGACCCACAACTCGCCCGTCTGCGAATCGACGCTCATTTTCCACGGGTTGCGGAAGCCGTAGGCCCAGACCTCCGGCCGCGCGCCGGCCACGTCGACGAATGGATTGTCCGGCGGCACGCGATAAGCGCGGCCGTCGTCGCGGGCATCGACATCGATCCGCAGGATCGATGCGAGCAGATCGCCGACGTTCTGCCCAGTGTCGTGCACGTCCGGCGGACTGGGATTGGCGGCATCGCCCGTCGAGATGTAGAGGTATCCGTCCGGCCCGAATTTCAAGCACCCGCCGTTATGGCCGCCCGACCGCCACGTGATGATCACATCCTCGCCGGCCGGATCGATCCGCGGCGGATCGCTGCCCTCGACGACGCGAAACCGGGACACCCGAGTGCCTTCCGGCAGGTTCTCGTCGAGCACGTAGCAGATGAAGACCTGCCCGTTCTCCGCAAACCGCGGATGAAAGGCCATGCCGTACACGCGGCGCAGGCCGTCCACGTGCTCTTTCGCGTCGAAGAACAGGTCCGGCGCTTGGCAATCCGGCTCGTTCGGAAACGAATACACGCGGCCGTCCAGCTCGACGAGAAACCAGCGGTCGCTGCCGGGCGCCGTCGTCAGCACGACCGGCTGCTGGAACTGGAGTTTCGAAAACACGCGCTCGACGCGGTACGGCGGCGGCGGCTCCGGCGAGCCGGTGACTCGCGAAGTCGTCCACGGAACCCGCCGCTCGTGACTGCCTTCACCGGCGACGAGCGTCGCGGCCGCCACGCACACGGCAGTCGTACAGAAACCGGTCATCCAGCGCATCGCGGCCCGCCCTCTCAGTGCAGTTCATCCGCCCAGCGGCGCGGGAATCTCCAGGAGGTCCACCGCCGGCCGCCGATTGCAGAAGATCGTGGCCAGCCGCCCATAGGTTGTGCCGCCCGGCTGCATGTGCAGGTACTCCGCGAGCGCCGGGCCGGCCGTGATCTTGAGGATCGCACCAATATCGATGTGCCGCAGCACGTTGTGCTCGATCAGCACCCGGCCCAGCGGTATTTCGCCGGCAAGGATTTCCTCGCGCACGGCGGGTGTCACGTATCGCAGATCAAACCGCACGACGCCGAACTGCACCACGTCCTCGGAACCGGCGCGGGTCAGGACGATCTTGCGGCTGTAGAGATCGCCATCGAGACGCCGGTCCAGGATCTTCACGTCGACCTTCGCGCCGTGGAACTGCTCCATCGTCACGGTCATGTGCTGGTCGTGGACGAGCATGCGGCGGTAAGGCTCGGGCGTGAGGGCGGACGGGACGTGCTCGGCCCGCTCGATGAGCGGCCGCTCGTCGGGGAACAACTCGGTGAGGGAGCGGAGTTCGTCGTGGGGATTCATGGAGGAAGCTGTCAGCGGTCAGCTTTCAGCGGTCAGCCGACCGGGCCGCCGGCTTGCGTTGCCTCGTGCGGTGCCTTTGCGGGTGCCGGGGGGAACAGATCGCCGACGCGGCAGCGGAACTCCGGCAGCACATTGCCGCCGGTCAATTCGTCGTTCTCGGTCAATTGCAGCGTCCGCGCGTCTGCCTGATGAACATAGATCGTGCGGTTGGCAGGATTGGCCACCCACACCAACTCCACACCGGCGGCGAGATATTCGGCCACCTTCTCCTCGACCTCGTAGAACAGGTCGTTGGGCGAGACGACTTCTGCGGCGATGTTCGGGGCGATGCGGAAGAATCCCTCCGGCAACTGTTCTGCGGGTAAACGGCCGCGTCGGATGAACGCCGCATCCGGCTTGCGGACTTTCCGCTGATCGTCGGAAAAGCATTGGAAACCCGTATCAGCCGGGAATGCCCAGCCATGGCCGAGTTCCTCCTGCGCGTTGAGCCGCGCGTGAATCTTGCCGCCGACCCAGCTCGATTTCGCTCCCATGCCCTTCTCCACAAGCTGGCCGTCGACGAGTTCGTACACCTTGCCGTCGTCCGGCAGGCGGAGCAGGTCTTCGGGTGTGAAGGCGGTCTGAAGTGCCGTACTCACTGTGATCGTCTCCTGCCGGCTGCTGATCTTCAGAAAGGGAAATCGATATCTTAACGGGTCGCAATCTGCTCCGTCTGCTACGTATACCGCACCGCGCGGTGCTCCGGCTCGAAATATTCCGGCAGCAGGCTGTCGACCTGCAACAGGCCTTTGCGGGTGAGCTGCACTGTGCCGTCTTCGACCATCAGATAGCCGGCCCGCTCCTGGTTCGCCAGCGGCTCGGCGAATTCCTCGCGGATGTCGATGCCGAACTTCTCGCGGAACGCTGCGGCGACCACGCGGCCTTCCTTGAGCTGCAGCACGAACTCGCGGATCAGCTTCTGGTGCTCGCTGGGGATCATCGCCCGGTTGATCGGCAGCCGGCCCTCGTGCACCTCGTGCATGTAGTCTTCGATCTGGTCGAAGTTCTGGTAATGCACGCCCTGGAAGTGCCCGAACGACGAGACGCCCGTCGCCAGCAGGTCGCAACCGCGCCACACGCTGTCGCGGTACACAAAGTGATCGGTGTCGAGGCTCCGCACCAGCTCGTTGCCGCTGGAAATGCGGTAGCCCCTCGCAAGAAGATAGTCGAACGCCTCGCTGACCCAGCGGCGCTTGGTCTGCCAGTCGGCCACCGGTGAGGCGATCCCCTGCTCCTGGATCTCGCGGCTGATGATCGTGTTGTAGGGCAGTTCCATCTGGTAGATGGTGATGTTGTCCGGCTCCAGTTCGGCGGCCCGTTCGTAGCACGTCCGCCAGTTCTCGTCGGTCTCGCCGATCATGCCGGCGATAAGGTCGATGTTGACCTGCGGGAAGCCGGCCTGCTGAATCCACCCGTACGCCTGGAAGATCTCCGGCGAGAGGTGCGCCCGGCCGTTCTCTTCCAGGATGGCGTCGTTGAAGTTTTCCACGCCCAGCGAAACGCGGGTGACGCCGATCTCCTTGAGCGTCTGGACCTTCTCCTGGCTGAGCGTGCCCGGCTCGCACTCGAACGTGACTTCCTCGGAGCTCTCCCACGACAGGTGCTCGCTCAGGCGGTCGCGCAGCGAGCGAAGCTGTTTGGAACTCAAATAGCTGGGCGTCCCGCCGCCGAAGTACGCGAACCGCAGCCGCCGCCCCGCCAGGCCCGGCTCTCGGCTGAGCAGGGCAAACTCCGCCTCCAGCGCCTGCACGTAGTTCTCGATCGTCTTCGCGTTCTGCTGCGTGTAGACGCGGAAGTAGCAGAACCGGCAGCGCTTGCGGCAGAAGGGAATGTGAATATACAGCCCCAGCGGCACGCCGCGGTCGGGCTCGCGCTCGAAAGCCTCAAGCACGGCCGGCACGTGCTCGCGGTCCCACAGCGAGAACGGCGGATAGTTGGAGATGAAGTAGCTGCCGACTTCCGTCGCGCTTGTTGTATCAGTGGCCATGCTGTTTCGCCAGTTCTTTGGCGTGGGAACGTGAGGATGGAGGATGGCGGATGGCTGCCGCTCCCGGCCATCCTCTATCCTCCATCCTCTATCCTCAATCACCGACTCCCTGACTCTTGCAAACGCCATCGCCCGACCGTTCATCTTTTCTCGCCAATACAATAAACCAACCCGTCGCTGCCTTCCGTGCCGAAGACGAGCACGCCTTCGCCCACCGCGAGGCCGGCGGAGACGTCCTGGCCGGCGTCGAACTTCCACAGCTCTTTGCCGTCCGCGAGCGACAGGCCGTAAACGTGGTGGTCGTTCGAGCCGACGAACACCCGCTCTCCCACGATAACCGCGGAGCTGTTCACCTTCGCCCGCGTGGGAAAGCTCCACAGCTTGCCGCCGGTCTTGCGGTCGAAGCAGTGCACGTGCTTGTCGTGGCTGCCGACGACGACGTGTTTGTCCGTCACCGCCGCCGACGCATGATACGGAAATTCGCTGCCGGCCGGCTTGTCGGTCCAGGCGATCTTTTCCGCCTTCCAGTCGACGGCGGTC
>JAHWKJ010000376.1 GCA_019347905.1 Planctomycetota bacterium | reverse complement strand
ATGACCAATGACCAATGACCAATGACCAATGACCAATGACCAATGACCAATGACCGATGACCGATGACCGATGAGCTTGATTGCGGGATTTTCGGCGGGTTCAGAAATCAGTTGTGATTTGCCCCGTACACTGCTAACGGCACGCGCCACGCCACTGGTCGGCGATAAGCGTCGCGATCGCTTTGCACCGTCCGAACCAGTGCGTTGGTCATTGGTCATTGGTCATTGGTCATTCGCCTCCGGGCGGCGTAAGCCATGCTGAAGTCCCTCGAACTCGTCGGCTTCAAGAGCTTCGCCGACCGCACGCGGTTCGACTTCGATCCCGGCATCACCGGTGTCGTCGGGCCGAACGGCAGCGGGAAGAGTAATGTCGTCGATTCCATCAAGTGGATTCTCGGCGACCAGAGCGCCAAGAGCCTGCGCGGCTCGGAGATGGCCGACGTCATCTTCAACGGGTCCGCCGGCCGCAAGCCGGGCCAGCTCGCCGAAGCCACGCTCACGTTCGACAACGCCAGCGGCTTTCTGCCGGTCGAACATGCGGAGGTCTCCATTGGCCGGCGCCTGTGGCGCAGCGGCGACAGCGAGTACCTGATCAACGGCGCGGCGGCGCGGCTGAAGGACATCCGCGAGCTGTTCATGGGCACGGGGGCCGGTTCGGCCGCGTACTGCATCATCGAGCAGGGCCGCGTCGATCAGATCCTGCAGGCCAATGCCGTCAGCCGCCGGGCGATTTTTGAAGAAGCCGCCGGCGTCAGCCGCTTCAAGCATCGCCGCATCGAAGCCCAGCGGCGGCTGGAGCGGGTGGACCAGAACCTGCTGCGGCTGTCCGACATTGTCGACGAACTGGAGACGCGGCTGAATTCGCTGCGGAGCCAGGCCGAAAAGGCCGCCCGCTACCGCGAGCTGTCGGCGGAGCTGAAAGAGGCATGGCTGGGCCTCGCCGCCGACGATCAGCGGTTCCTCACCGCACAACTCACTGAGCTGGACGAGCGCTGTGCCCGCAGCGACGCGGAACTTCAGACGCTGAACGCGCGCCGCAGCGAGCTGGACGCGGCGGCGAGTGATCTGGATCGTCTGCTGGGAGAGCTGGACGACCGGCTGCGCGCGGTCGAACGCGAACGCAGCACCGCCCGCGAAGAGGTCGCCCGGCAGGAAGCCAACGTCCGCCACCACGCGGCGCGACGCAGAGAGCTGGAGTCGGAGCTGGGCCGTCTGCGGCGGACGCGGCGGCGGAGCGACGAGCGGTTGCGCGAGGCCGATGCCGAACGCGCCCGTCTCCAGTCGCAGCTCGAGCGGTTCGACCGCGAATTTCACGAGCGGATGCAGCAGCTCGAGCAGCGGTCCGAGGGCATCGACGGTTCGACCCGCGCCATCAGCCGGGAAAAGCAGCGGCTGCGGGAGCTGCGCACCGCTCTCGGTGAACGCACCCGCGACGTCGCCGCCGCCGCGGCCCGCACGCACGAGCTGCGCACGCGGCTGGAGGGCATCCAGGAGGATCGCAAGTCGCTGGTCGAACGTGACGCAAACCTGACACAGAGCATCGGCGACGCCCGCAAGGCCTGCGAGCGCACGAGTGCGGCTCTCGAAGAACTCCGCACGGAACTGGCGGAGCTGTCTCAGGCGGCGGAGAGTCTTCGTGCCAGGCGCGACGAATTCCAGCACGCTGCCGACGAAGAGCACAGCCGCCTGCTCAAACTGCGGGAAGAGCGCACGGCCGCCGCGGCGCGGCAGTCGGTGCTCGAAGATCTGGACCGCCGGCAGGAGGGCGTGGGCATCGGCGTGCGAGAGATTCTACAGCGGGCCCGCACGTCGCGCTATCCGCCGTGGGATGCCATCCACGGCTGTGCCGCGGACCTCCTGGACGTGGACCTGGAGCGGGCGGCGCTGCTGGAAGTGGCGCTGGGGTCGCGGGCCGAACTCATCGTCATCGACGACTTCGAGCCGCTCATCGAGTACCTGGCGAGCGGCGCGGGGTGCATCTCCGGCCGCGTGGGCTTCGTGGCGCTCGCGGCCCGCGAGGACGGGAGTTTCGCACATTTTCGGCTGGACCAGTCCGCGCTGCCGGACTTGGCAGATCTGCCGGGCATCGAAGGCCGGGCCGACGAGTTTGTCGCCGGCAGTTCCGTCGCGGGGCTGGCCGAACGGCTGCTGGCGGACACGTGGATCGTCGACCGGCTGGAGACGGCCGCGGAAATATCGGCCGGCGCCGGGCGGGGGTGCCGCTTCGTCACGCTGCAGGGCGAGCGGCTGGAGCCGGACGGCACGCTCACGGTGGGCACCGTCCGCAGCGAAGCGGCGCTGGTCTCGCGCCGCAGCGAGCTGCGATCGCTCAAGAACGAACTCGCGCGGCTCGACCACAAGGTCGGCGAGGGAGAACGCCGCTGCGCCCGTTCGCAGGAGGAGCTTGCGGCGGTCGAACGAGAGCTGCACGAGACGGACCGGCGCGTCCAATCCGCAACCACGCAGCGCCTGCGGCTGCAAACGGAAGACGACACCGCCCGCCAACAGCTCGCACGGCTGCTGGCCGAGGAGTGCGAGCTGAAAGACGAAGCCGGCGGGCGGGAACGCGACGAAGGACAAGTTCGAGAGGATCTCGAGCAGGCGGAGCTGGCTTCCGCCCGCGCGGCCGAAGAGCTGGCGCAGGTCGAGGAGGAAATCGCCGCGGCCGAACGCGAGGTCGCGCGGCTGGAGCACCGGCTGGGCACGCACCGCGAGCAGCGGGCCGACGAGCAGCTCGAACTGACCCGCCACGAAGAACGGCTCGCCGGACTGCGCGAAGCGCTCACGCGTCTCGACGAAGACCGCCGTCAAAAGGTGCAGGAACGCGACGAAGCGGCGCGGCGCTGCGAGGCTGTGGCGGCGAAGCTGGTCGAGATCGATCTGGCCGTGCTCAATGCCACCGCCGAGCTGGCTGAGCTGTCTCTCGCCGGCGAGGGTATCGCAGAGCAGGTCGAGGAACTCTCGGCCGAGAAATCGACGCTGCGCGGCCGGCGCTCGCGGCTGGTTGAGGAAGATGCCGGACTGCGTCGGCGGCTGCATGCGGTGGGCGATGCGCGGCATGCCGCGGAGATCGAGGCCCGCGACATTCGCCACCGCCTCGCCACGCTCGCCGAACGCATCGCTGAAGAATACCAGTTGAGCATGGACGAGGTGGTGGCCGGCGGGGCTTCGGCGTACCGCGCGTGGCTCGAAGCCCGCGGCGACGACGGCGAATCCGATCTGGATTGCGATCGTCTCGACGGCGGCGATCCGGCCGCACCGGCCTTTCAGGAGATCCGCGGCGAGCTGGAGCGGCAGGTCGAACGGCTGCGGCGGAAGCTCAAGACGATGGGGGCGGTCGATACCGAGAGCCTGCACGATCTGGAGGAGCTGGAAGACCGCTACCGTCGGTTCAGCGTGCAGCTTAAGGATTTCGAAGAGGCCCGCGCGGCGCTGGAAACGATCATCCGCCGTATCAACGAGGAGAGCCGCCGCCGCTTTCAAGAGACGTTCGTCGCCGTCCGCGAGCACTTCCAGGAGCTGTTCCGCAAGTTGTTCGGCGGGGGCAACGGCGATATCGTGCTGGAGGATCCCGAGGACCCGCTGGAGTGCGGCATCGACATCGTGGCCCGCCCGCCGGGGAAGGAGCTCAAGAGCATTTCTCTGTTGAGCGGCGGCGAAAAGACGCTGACGGCGATCGCGATGCTGCTGGCGCTGTTCCGCTCGCGGCCCAGCCCGTATTGCCTTTTGGACGAGGTGGATGCGGCCCTCGATGAAGCGAACGTGGGCCGGCTGCTCATGCTGCTGGAGGAGTTCAAGCAGACGACGCAGTTCATCGTCATCACGCACAAGAAACCGACGATGACCATCTGCGACGTGTTGTATGGCGTGACGATGGAGCAGTCGGGGGTGTCGAAGCGGATGAGCGTACGGTTCGACGACGTGAGCGAGACCGGCGAGTTCCGCGCGGCGGCGTAGGCGCCGCGAAGAGGCAAGCGGCGTTCGTCAGCCGGCGGTGGGAAGCGCGGTGGGGGACGCGGCGGGCAGCAAGTGCGCGAGGCGATCGAGGAGTTGCTGTTCGCCGCGGTCAAAGCGGACGCCGATCCGCACGGCCCACAACGGGTGGTGTGCGAACTGCGTCGTGTCGAGCTTTACGAGATCCTTTTCGGTCGTGACGATGGCCGCGGCGCCCACGCGCTGTGCCATCGTGCTGATCGACTGGAAGTCGGCGGACGTGTAATGGTGGTGGTCGGGGAAGTTGCGAAAGGCCGCGTCCTCAACGGCCAGGCCGCAATCGGCGAGCGTGCGCCGGAAGCCGTGCGGGTTGCCGATGCCGCAGAACGCGGCCACCCGCCGCCCGGCGAGCTGCGACAGCGGCGCCCGCCGGCCGTCGGCATTGACCAGCCCCTGCGGTGCGAACGAGCACTCCAGAATCGACTCCCGGGGCACATGGCGGCCGATGCGGGCGACGATCTGTCGCCGCTCGTCGATGCGGCACTGGTCGCAGCGGGTGATGACGACGAGATGGGCGCGGCGCAGAGCGGAGAGCGGCTCGCGCAACAACCCCCGTGGTAGTAGACGGCCATAACCCCACGGACACAGCGCATCGACGAGCACGATCTCCAGATCCCGGGCCAGCCGGCGGTGCTGGAAGCCGTCATCGAGGATGAGGAGTTCGGCTGCGAGGTCGCGGACGGCACGTTCCGCGGCGGCGATGCGGTCTGGCTGCTGGATGTGCGGCACGCCCGGACACAGCTTGTCGAGCACGAGCTTTTCGTCGTTGGCCGCACCAAGCGAACGGTACCCGCGGGAGAGCAGACAGACGCGCGCGCCACGGCGGCGATACCAGTCGGCCAGAAACGCCACGAGCGGCGTTTTCCCCGTGCCTCCTGCGGTGATGTTGCCGACGCTGATGACGGGCACCGCGGCGCGGCGGGCGCGTTTCAAACCGAGATTGAATGCAGCGTTCCGGGCCGCGACGGCGAGGCCGTACGGTATGGATGCCGCGGCTAGCCCTGCGCGGAGGGCCGCGGCGGTCAGACCGCGGCTTCGGCCGGAGAGGAGGTCGAGGAATGTGTGGGGCATGAGGAAACGAGCGGCAGACGTCAGGCACAAGCGAGACGCTTGTGCTACGACGCTTTTGCCCGGCGGATCCTGTAGTATGGGACGGGGATCGTAGCGTCTTGGCTGCGGGCCACAAACGGCATTTCAGAATCAGCACCCTGCGGAGTCACACCATGAGCGCGAGCGGCCGGCCAACGAACGGAAAGTCGATTCGACGTAAAGATTCCCCCCACCTCGAACGCCGTTCGTTTCTGGCGGCCGCCTTCGGAGCCGCCGGGGCCGCGGCCTGGGCCGCGAAGAGCTTCGCCCGAGACTTCGGGCCGGACGCACCGCCGCAGCGCTATCCCGATCCCGACATCGTCGTGCTCGACGAGCGGTTCAAGAAGTACAAGCTGGGCAACACGCCCATCCAGCGGCTGTATCACAGTCAGGAGATGCTCTGGGCCGAAGGGCCGGCTTGGAACGGCGTCGGACGGTATCTGGTGTGGAGCGACATTCCCAACGACCGGCAGCTCCGCTGGCTCGAAGACGACGGCCACGTCTCGACCCATTTCCGCCGCCCCGCAGGCAACTCCAACGGCAACACGTTCGACTTCCAGGGTCGACAAATCTCGTGCGAGCACGGCACGCGGCTGGTCGTCCGCTATGAGCACGACGGCTCGCGGACGGTGCTGGCCGAAAAGTTCGAGGGCAAAGGCTTCAACGCGCCGAACGACGCCGTCGTGCACCCTGACGACGGCGCGGTGTGGTTCACCGATCCCGGCTACGGCAGCCTGATGAACTACGAAGGCCATCGCGCGAACACCGATTCGCCGCAGCCCTTCCGCAAGGAGGCGATCTACCGCATCGACGTGCAGTCCGGGAAGATCACGCTGCTCACGGACGAGATTTACAAGCCCAACGGCCTGTGCTTCTCGCCCGACTATAAGAAGCTGTACGTGGCGGATACCGGCGCCTCGCACTATCCGGACGCGCCGCGGAACATCAAGGTCTGGGACGTGGTCGAGGGGACGAAGCTCGCCAACGGCCGCGAATTCGCGTCCATGGAGCTGGAGCTGACGACGGGACACCGCCGCGGCGAAACCGCTGCCGGCTTCGCCGACGGCATCCGCGCCGACGTGGATGGCAACATCTGGGCCAGCGCGGGCTGGGTGGGCGACGGCTACGACGGCGTGCACATCTTCGCCCCCGACGGCACGCGGATTGGGCAGATTCTGCTGCCTGAGATTTGCGGAAACGTCTGCTTCGGCGGCACGAAGCGCAACCGCCTGTTCATGACCGCCAGCACGTCGCTGTACGCGGTGTATGTGGAAACGCAGGGAGCGCACATTACATAGCTTGCCTGTCCCGGAGGGACAAGTGGAAGTAG
>JAHWKJ010000375.1 GCA_019347905.1 Planctomycetota bacterium | reverse complement strand
CGAACCCTCACCACCAGCTTGGAAGGCTGGAGCTCTACCATTGAGCTACACCCGCTTGGTGGTCGAGGGACAAGGGTCGAGGGTCAAGGGCCAGACAATCCGGCGTCGCTCGACCTCTGGCCCTTGACTCTTGACCCTCGTCCCTTGACCCAATGGGGGCGGCAGGATTCGAACCTGCGAAGGCAGTGCCACCAGATTTACAGTCTGGCCCCTTTGGCCGCTCGGGCACACCCCCCTGTTGGCGTTCCTGATTGTTCCATCACCTGGCCCGAGCAGGCCGGGCTTGTCTCGAAGTGCCGACAAACGCCGACACGCCTTGTCACGTTGAAGACGCAAGCCAGCGGTGGGACTCGAACCCACAACCACCGGTTTACAAAACCGGGACTCTGCCAATTGAGCTACGCTGGCAGATCGACGGTCGAGGCCAGCGCCGCAGGCCAGCAGGACACCCCCGCAGATGGGCCGGCAGGGCCCTCCCCCGCCGGCGCGGTCTGAAGCGCCCTGTCATCCCCGGCAGTAAGCTGACGAATATAGCATCCGGCATCCGTCTTGCAAGGCAGAACGGTCTTCCGTCAGCACCCGCACACCAACCCGAAGCGCGAGCGAGGAAATCCTCTCGTCGGACTGCCTCGCTCGCGTTTCGGCTTGGTGTCGTGGCCCTGGTCTAGAGACCCGGCACGTCGATCCGTTCATCCTCCGCGATCTTTCGCAGCTTCCGCAGGGCGCGGGCCTCCAGTTGCCGGATGCGCTCCTTCGTCACGCCGAAGCGGTTCCCCACCTGCTCCAGCGTGAGCGGCTCCGTCCCCTGATCCAGCCCGTAGCGGTAGATGATGATGTCCTTCTCCCGCTCGTCGAGCTGGTCGAGGATGTCCTGGATCGCCTCCCGCTGCTTGCGGTGGTCGAGCTCCTGCTGGAACTGGTCCGACCGGGCGTCGGTCGAGCGCTGGAACAACTCCTCGTTGCCCGTGCGGTAGCGGTCGAGCAGCACGTGCTCGGCCGGGATCGAGCGGGCGAAGTTCTTCATAATCGCCCACGTCGCATACGTCGAGAACTTGTTGCCCTTCGTGTAGTCGAACTTCTCGATGGCCCGGATCAGCGACATGTTGCCGTCGGAGACCATCTCGAAGAAGTTGACCCCCGGGCGGATGTGCCGCTTCGCGATCGACACCACCAGCCGCAGGTTCGAGCGGATGAGGAAGTTCTTGACCTCGACCGCCTGATCGAGGCACTCCTCGACGCGGTCCATGACCCTCGTCTTCGGCCGCGCACGGTCGAGCTTCTCGCGCAGCTCCGCCGCCTGGAATTTCAGGAAGTTCATCTTGCGGAAGTAGTAGACCTCTTCCTCCTTCGTCAACAGCGGGATCGCGTACAGGCTGGCGAGGTAGGGCGGCAGTCCCGGCGGGGCCTTCACTCGGCCACCTGCCCGCTCGACCGCCGGCGCCGGGCCGAGAATCACCTCCGCCGCCCCCGGCCGGTGGAACTCGGGGCTGTCCATGTAATCGACGGGTTGATCGAGCAGCCGCTCCGCCCGCACTTCCGACACGATGCGGTAGATGCTCGTCCGCGTGCGGCAGAACTGCTGCGCGAGCCGGTCGGCCGGGACGCCGCGGCGATGGTTGCGATAGATCTCGCGCTTCTGATCGTCGCTCATGGGGGTGGCCGCCAGAGGAAAGACGGCGGAATGCGGATGCTCGCGGTCGTAATTCTTCAGGGTGTAGCGCACGGTTTCGGCCGAGCGGCCCAGCTTGCGGGCCAGCCGCCGGCTGATCTCCGAAGGACACCCGCCGTACCGCGCCAGCCGGCGCGCCCGGCGGACGATCTCCGCCCGCTCCTGTTCGGAGAGTTGGCTGAAGCGGGTGCCGCGGCGGATCTCATCGCTGTGCTGCTCGACGAACCGATCGACGGCCGACTTCAGAAACCCCACTCCCTTGCGGTTGCCGAACCGGAAGCGGCGGCTGACCAGCCCGCGATTCCGCCAGCGGTCGACGGTCTTGGTGGAGACGTTGAACCGCCGGCTGAGATCCTTGACCGTGTACACCGGCTCGTCGATCGCCTCCGGCGTCAGATCGGTACTGTCCGAAAGGTCTTCGACGAAGCACCGCAGATCGTGGACGGCGTCTTGTGCCGACAGCACGAGGTCCGGGTACATCCCTGGCCGGTACGAAGTGATTCGCTCGCACAGATCCTGATAGCGGTAGCTGCGGCCGGGGTGGAGATCCGCGAGCAGACTCTCGGCGCGGGCGATCTGCTTCAGTCGCACCTCCCGCGGAGCGAACTTGACCTGCTGGTCCTTCAATTGTCTGATGGCGGGATTGCGGTAGCGCGACGTCTGCATGGCTTCGTCACCCTTCCCCGGACGCGGCTGGAACAGCCCGCCGGCAGCTTTTCCTATTCAGATGCAACTGGCCCGCAGGATCGGCTCGCGCGGGTCATTCGCAATCGCGTCAGGTCCCGCACGGTTGGCATGCGCGCCTAACTGTCCAATAGGAAATACGCAGACTTGGACGCGGAATTGAACGAAAAGTTCGCATGCGAACGAATTTTTACCAAGATTCTTCCTCAGTCCCCCAGCGGGGGTTTGTGTCACAAGTTGTTTGGTGGACTGTTGTTGTCGCCGTTGCGTCGATACTGCGGCTGCTTGTCGTGTGGGGATTGGCGGCAGAACTGGAACACGATCGGGACTCTTACCTGGCTCTGGGCCGTCGAGTGGCGGAGGGTCGGGGATACACGGATCCCGCGGGGCAGCCGACGGCCTACCGGCCACCGTTGTATCCACTGTTGATCGCCACGATCCACTCGATCGGCGGTGGTCGGACAGCACTCGCGGCCGTGCACGTGCTGCTCGGGACGGCGACCGCGGCGCTTACGCTCGTCGCTGCCTGCCGGCTGGGATTTGCTCGCCGAGCGGCGGTGTGCGCGGGATTACTGGTTGCCGCCGATCCGCTGCTGCTGGTGTCGGCCGCGCAGCCGATGACGGAGACGCTGGCGACGTTCCTGGCTGCGGTGGTCATCGTGCTCGCGGCTGGCGCGGGGGGCGGAAATAGCCCGCAGCGCGAGCAAGGGAGTACGAGGGGGGCTGACGATTCGCAACCAAGCAGGTTGGCGGAGTCGGCCGGATCGAATGCCTCGGCTCTGCGGCCGTTACTCCTCGGGCTGGCGCTCGGGGGACTGGTGCTGACGCGCCCGGCGTTCTGGCTGTTTGTGCTCGCCTGGGCCGCGGTGTGGACCGCATCGAATGGTTGGAGGTGGCTGCGGCAGAGCGCTCCTCTTCGAGTCGCGGCTAAACGGGCGGCGCTTCTCACCGCGGGATTTGCCGTCGCGGTCGCGCCGTGGGCGATTCGGAACTGGCTGGCCTTCGGCACGCCAATTCTGACGACCACCCACGGCGGCTACACGTTGCTGCTGGCGAACAACCCGGTCTTCTACCGGGAAGTCGTCGCGCAGCCGTGGGGGGCGGTGTGGGAGGGCCGCAGCCTGGCCCGCTGGCAGGCGGCCCTCGAGGACGAGATGCGGGCGGTGAATCCGCCAGTGATCGGCGAGGTGGCCCGCGACCGCTGGATGAGCCGTCGTGCGTGGGAGTTCATCGCCAGCCA
This sequence comes from Planctomycetota bacterium, assembly GCA_019347905.1. Taxonomy (GTDB): domain Bacteria; phylum Planctomycetota; class Planctomycetia; order Planctomycetales; family Planctomycetaceae; genus JAHWKJ01. The sequence continues at coordinate 2,819 of JAHWKJ010000375.1, read as the reverse complement.
TCCCGGCAGTTTCGCGCAGGCCGCGAGCCTGCGACTCCGGCGGTTCTGGAATGTCGCGCCCCTGGGTGACGCAGCCTCGGCCGCCGGCGAACTGTGGAAGCGGCTGGCGAACGCCGCCGATCTCCCCGAACGGCGTGCGGCGGGGGACGCCGTCGCGGCCGTGGTGCGGGCAGGGGTGGCCACGTTTTACGGGATCGTGTTTTTCGGCGCGATCGCCGGGCTGGTCGTGCTCGCCCGCACGAAACCACCGGGATGGGCAGTGCCAATCCTGATGATCGTATGCCTCGCCGCCGTCCACGCGGTGTACTGGTCGAACGCGCGGATGCGCGCCCCGCTCGTGCCGGCGATCGCTCTCGTCTCGGTTCGCGGCTTCGCCGCCCTCACGGCGGCGGTGCGAGCGAGGCGAAAGCAGAAGGGCGAAATCTAACGGCGAGTACCGACGGGCCGGCGCTCCCGAGCGTCAGACCTTGTACTTCCGTCGCTTCGCCCGCCGCGCTTTGGCGCTGGCCGGTCGTTTACCGTGGTTCGCTTTTTTGAGCTTGCGATTGGTTTTGGCCATGTTCGTACCGCCTCCAAACGGGCATCTGTGTGAGTTTCAATGAGTTTCCGGAACTGGATTATAGAAGGAGTCTGACGCTGCGCCGAGCCTCGGCCGCTCGCGATGCGTTGATGTCCGCACGGCGCACCCGACCTCAGTCCGTCAGCTCCAGGTACGGGTCGAGGCCCATCTGCCGGTAGGCCCGCAGCCGCTGCTTTTCCTGCTTGAGCAAATCGCGGCGCTGGCGGCCGTGGGTGCGCTCGAGGAACGCCTGCGTGCGGCGGAAGAGTTCGAGCCAGCGGCCCGCCAATTCGCCGTTCTCCCGCGGCCGGGCCTGCACCCGCAGCCGCTCCAGCAGCGACGCGTCGAGGCACCGCAGCAGCTCGTCTTCCAGCGACAGAAAGAACCGGAATGAGCCGGGATCGCCCTGGCGGGCGGCGCGGCCGACAAGCTGGCGGTCGATGCGGGCCGAGCTGTGCATTTCGGTGGCGATCACGTGCAGGCCGCCGCGCTCGCGGACGTCGTCGTGCAGGATGATATCGGTCCCGCGGCCGGCCATGTTGGTGGCGATGGTGACCCGGCGCGGGTGGCCGGCCTCTTTGACAATCTCGGCCTCCTGCTCGTGATAGCGGGCATTGAGAATCTGGTGCCCAATCCGCTCCTCTTTGAGCAGCGCCCCCAGGGCTTCCGAGGCCTCGACTGACGGCGTCCCCACCAGCACCGCGCGGCCGGCGTCGAGGATCTCATTGATTTCGCCCACGACCGCCCGCCGCTTGGCCTCCTGCGTCTTGAAGATCCGCGGCGGCGAACCCGTGCGGATGCATGGCCGGTGCGTGGGGATGACGGCGACCTTCAGGTGATACGTCCGCCGCAGCTCGCGGCGGGCCTGCCAGGCCGTGCCCGTCATGCCGGCCAGAAATGTGTAGTTGCGGAAATAGCTCTGCACGGTGATGCGGGCGGCCTGCCCGGTCGCCGCGGTGATCGGCACCAGTTCCTTGGCCTCGACCGCCTGGTGCAGGCCATCCTGCCATTTGCGGCCCTCCATGATGCGACCGGTCGATTCATCCACGATCACCACCTCGTCGTCCACGACCACGTAATCGCGGTCGCGCTGGAACGCGTACCGCGCCGTCAGTGCCTGCTCGATCTGCGTGTAGAGCCGGTCGGTGTCCACCGTGTTGAGCAGCGACGGCTTCGACGCCAGCAGCACCTTGCGGCAGCCGTGGTCGGTGAGATACGCGCTGCGGCGATCGGGTTCGTAGATGAAATCGGCGCCGCCGACGAGCTTGGCCGCCGTCCGCTGGCTCCAGCGATACAGGTTGACCGTGGTGGCGTCGTTGGGCATCGTCAACCCGATGATCAGCGGCGTGCGGGCCTCGTCGATGAGGATGCTGTCGGCTTCGTCGATCAGCGCGAAGTAGTACCCGCGCTGCACGATCTGCTCGCCGCTGCCTGTGCCCGTGCCGAACGGCCGCCGACGTGGATCTTCCTTCCCGCCGGCCCCCAGCCGCAGGCGGTCGCGGAGAAAGTCGAACCCCATCTCCTTGGACGTGCCGTAGGTGATGTCTTTGGCATACTCCCCGCGCCGCTGGTCGGGCTGCATGTCGGTCTGGATGCAGCCGACGGTCAAACCGAGCCGCTCGTAGATCGGCCCCATGTGCTCGGCGTCGCGGCGGGCGAGGTAATCGTTGACGGTGATGACGTGGCAGCCCTTCCCCGGCAGCGCCCGCAGAAAGGCCGGCATGACGGCCGTGAGCGTTTTGCCTTCCCCCGTCTGCATCTCCGTGATGTGCCCTTCGAAGAGGCCGACAGCCCCCATCACCTGCACGGGAAAGTGCAGCATGCCGGTTGCGCGCCGCGACGACTCCCGCACGAGCGCATACGCCTCTTCCACCAGCGGCTCGAGCCCCGCGGCCGTCTTCGCCTGCCAGCGGACTTCCCGGCCGCGGCGGAGCAGCTCCGCATCACTCAGCCGCTGCAGGTCTTCCGAGCGCGCGACCACCCGGGCGGCAACGCTGCGCCAGCGGGCCAGCCGCGCGTGGCTGGGGCGCCCCAGCGAGCAGGCGTAGTAATAGGGACGGGTCAGATCGAGCATGTTCTACGATCATACGCCGTCGAGTGCAGAGGGTCCAAGGGGCCTTTTCGTCCGTTCGGGCGCGCGGCCCGCTGCATGCTTTGCCGGGCTTCGGTCTTTCGTCCAACCTGTTTCGAGCGCGAACGCCTGGATCCGGTGGCGCGCGGCCGCCAATGGCGATCGCACGTGGAGCGGCCGCAGACGGAA
>JAHWKJ010000374.1 GCA_019347905.1 Planctomycetota bacterium | reverse complement strand
ACGAGTACCGCCATGAGTAGGGCCGCCACAGAGGCAAGTCAGCATAAGTGTGCTGCGACGGTTGCCCGTGCCGCGCTCGGCACTGGTGGCAAAGCCACCAGTGCTACCCGTCGCCCTGTTTACTGCCGGTCCAGCGCGCCGTCCGGGGCGTAGCTCTGGCGGATTTCGTCCACAAGCGAGGGGCTCTTGACGCCTGAGCTGGGGCGCAGGGCGCCGCCGACGCCCAGGAGCTCGGGGTGGCGGGCGAGCTTGTCGCTCAGGTAGCGCAGGTCGCGGGCCACCGGCTGCATGCTGTCCAGCAGCACGGCCAGCGACGAAGCCGAAGCGTTGAGGTTGCGGTACAGGCTGGGGTTTGACAGAAGCTGGTGCAGGCTGCCGTCTTCTCTCCCGGCGGCCTGGGCGATCTGGTCCAGTTCCTTCGACAGCGATTCCAGGTTCTGCATCGTGTTGTCGAGCCGGGTGACAATGGACAGGCTGCGGTCCGCCAGCGGGCCCGTCACGTCGGCCAGGTTCGTCAGGTTTTCGTCGGCCTTGCCGACGGCGCTGCGGACGGAGGCGATGGCCGTACGCGTCTCGGTCACCATCTCCGGCAGGGCGGCGAGCGTGCGGCGCAGGTTCTCCTGGTTCTGCGGATCGCCCACGATCGTCGAGGCCTGCCGCAGCGTTTCATTCGCCAGCTTCATCGTCTCGGTGAACCGAGCGAGCGACTCGGCCGACTGCTCGATGACGAGATCGAGCCGCCCACGATGCGTATCGAGCAGTCCGTTGACGTTGCGGGCGACCTCGCCCCACTGGCGGCTGGTCTCGTCGAAGGTGGCCAGCGACTCGTTGACGCGCTCTTCCATCCGCCCCACGACCTGCATGGGATCGGTGGGGGCGGTACCTTCAATGCGGCTGCCCGGCGGCAGAACCTGCTTGGACGTGCCGGGCGTGAAGTCGATTTTCGCATCGCCTAGGAGCGAGCGGACGAGCCGCGGGTGCGTATCGGCCCGCAGGCGGATGTGTTCGCGGATGTCGACGAACACCACGACGCCGCCGTGCCGCTCGTCGAAGGCCACTTCACGCACTTTCCCAATGGCGATGCCGTTGCGGCGGACGGGCGTCGAGGGGAACACGCCGGGGGCCGAATCGAAATGGATCGCCAGCGAATATGTCGGCTCCCAGAGGTTCTTCAATTCGCTGAACTGAAACACGATCACCCCGGCCACGACCGCCGCGGCGATCACGAACAGCCCGACCCGGAATTGTAACTGGCGTTCTGTCATGTTCGCTGCCACCGAGTATTCCTGAATTCTCGAATGCTGTCAGCGGTCAGCTTTCAGCGATCAGCTCGCCTGGCTGAAAGCTGAACGCTGAGAGCTGATCGCTACTCCGCTACCGCCAGTTCGTGCGTGCGCCGTCCCGCTTCGCCGTGCATGAACTGCGACACCCGCGGGTCGTCCGAAACCACCGCGTCCATCGGCGAGCCGCGGAAGACGATCTGCGGCTCGTCGTCGTCCAGCCGGGCCAGCGGGTAGAACATCACCACCCGATCGGCCACCTTCTGCACCGTCCGCATATCGTGCGTGACGACGATGCTGGTCACCGGCATCTGCGAGCGGACCTTGAGGATCAGCTCGTTGATCACGTCGCTCATAATCGGGTCGAGACCGGTCGTCGGCTCGTCGTAAAACATGACCTCGGGATTGAGGACCAGCGCCCGCGCGAGGCCCACGCGTTTCTTCATGCCGCCGGAAAGCTGGGCAGGTTTGCGGCCGCAGACGCTCTCGGGCAGGCCGACTTCCGCCAGCCGCTCGTGGACGAGCTGGCGGATGTGGTTTTCCGGCAGGCGGGTGTTCTGCCTCAGGCCAAACGCGACGTTTTCGTAAACGCTGAGGCTGTCGAACAGGGCGGCCCCCTGGAACAGGTAGCCGAAGCGGAGCCGCTCGCGCGTGATCTCGCGCTCGCTCAGGGCCCCGACGCGGCGTCCGTTCCACAAGACGTCGCCGTCGCTCGGTGGCAGAAGGCCCATCATCAGCTTCATGGTGACGCTTTTGCCGCAGCCGCTTTCGCCGATGAGCACCAGCGTTTCGCCGCGACGGACTTCGAGCGACACGTCGCGCAGCACCGGCTGGCCGGAGAACGTCTTGGAGACGCCGGCCAGCGCAATCACGGGCGGCTCGTTCGCGCCCGTCGATCTGCCGGCGAAGTGAGGGTTGGCGATGGGGTGGGTCATCAGCGTTCGTAGTGACCCGCTTCAGCGGGTCGGGTTTGGTCAATCACGCACTGCGGTGGGCTGAGTTCATTCAAGACCTCTGCCGTCGTCGGAGACCGCCTGAAGGCGGTCACTACGAGCCTACAAGCAGGCCAGCGTGATGGGCGTCGGCCACAGGAGGTAGTACAGCGAATTCACGAACACGCCCAGGAAAAAGTCGAGGGCCAGAATCGCCACGAACGACGCCACGAAGGCCTCGGTCGCGGCCCGGCCCACGCCTTCGGCCCCGGCCCCGCAGTGGAAGCCGCGATGGCAGGCGATGACTGCGATGGCCGCCCCGAAGAACACGCTCTTGAACAGACCGCTCAACACGTCGTAGCCGGTCACGTAGCTTTCCGCATGGAACCAGTAATGGAAGCTGTTGATGTCCAGCACCTGTGTGCTGAAGAACCATCCGCCGGCGATGCCGATGCCGTCGGCGAGCGCCGTGAGCATCGGAATCAGCAGGAAGCACGCGAGGAACCGCGGGACGACGAGGTGCTGGATGGGGTTGGCCCCCAAGGCCCGCAGCGCGTCGATTTGCTCGGTGACGCGCATCGTGCCCAGTTCGGCCGCGATCGAGCTGCCCACGCGGCCGGCCAGCATCGTGGCCGCCAGCACCGGCCCCAGTTCCTTCACCAGCGAGACGTTGATGACGGCCCCCAGCCGCGTCTCCATCCGCAGGAAATGAAACTGGTCGTAGGTCTGCACAGCGAGCACCATGCCGATGAACAGCCCCGTCACCAGCACCACAGGAATGCTGAGTACGCCGATCTGGTGCATACACGGCAACAGCACGCCCTTCCGCGGGAGGCCGGAGAGCATGCCGCCCGTCATGCGGGCGGCGAACAGCGCGACGTCGCCGACGGCGGCCACGGCATCGAGTGCCGTCCGCCCCATTGCGTGCACGAGGTTGGGCCGCGTGTGCGGCAGTGCGCCTGTGGCCATCCGTGGCTCTGCGGTCGCGGAGAGGTCGAGCCGAACTCGGGATTGGGGCGGAAGATTAGCCGATCGGCCGGTTTGGATCGAGGGGAGTTGCGGGTTCGCGGGAAGGGGTCTGACCCCCTGGAGGGCCCGTAGCGTGGGTTTTAACCCACGCGGCAGCGATTCTGGCAAATGAAGCGGCTCGCGTGGGTTGAAACCCACGCTACGGGCGCGCCTTCAATCGTCAGCAGCGAGTTTCGAGAAGCCAAACACCCGCTCGGGCGAGGCGGCGGCCAGATAGTCCGCAGCGCTCATGATGATGGACTCGGTGAGCGAGCCGGCATTAAACGCGATGCGCTCGTTCTCCGTCACGGCCGCATCGACGTACAGCCGAAAGGGCAGCACCGGCCTTCCAAACGGGGGCACCGAGCCGGGTACCAAGCCCGTTTCCGCGGCCAGTTCATCCGCGGTCGCGAACCGGAGCTTCCGCACGGCCAGCTCCCGCCGGATCGCCGCCGAGTCGGCCCGCCGGTCCGCCGGCACAACGAACAGGCAGAACTCGTCGTCCGCCTTCATGAGCAGCGCTTTCCCGCCAGTCCGCAGCTCTTCCCCCCGTGCCCGGGCCGAGTCTTCCGAGGTGCGTGTGGGTTCGTGCTGCACGCGGCGGTAGGCGATGCCGCCGCTGTCGAGGAGCCTGCAGATCGCCTGGAGCACAGGGTTCATTGTTTGCGGATCCATCGTGCTGCTCTGGGCGATGCGGCTCGCCAAGCTCACGGTTGCAACCCGTGGGCGTCCGGTCGCAGATTGCAAATCGCGGCGGCATGTTGCAGAGTTCATCGTACAACCTCGATTCACCCGCGAGAACGAACGATGAGCGAAGTCGCCGGAATGTGGAGCCAGGTGAAGATCGCCGGCAAGACCGCCGACGTCTACGAGCCGGCCGCGCGACTCGACGCGAGCGCCGCCGTGCTGCATCTGCACGGGCACGGTCTGCAGACGCTCGCCGGGAATGTTGCGTTTTCTGCCGAGTTGGAGCGGCACGCCCTGCCGGCCATCTGCCCGCACGGGCAGCGCTCGTGGTGGCTGGATGTCATCTGCCGCGAATTCGACCCGCAGATGACGCCGCTCGCGTTCCTGCGCAATCACGTGGTCCCGTTCATCGCGGAGCGCTGGGGCGCGAAGCCGCCGGCCGTCGGCCTCACCGGCGTAAGCATGGGCGGTCAGGGGGCGCTGCAGTTGGCGTATCGCCATCCGCGGGAGTTTCCGGTCGTGGCGGCGATTTCACCGGCCGTGGACTTTCACCAGTGGCACGGGCAAGGCCTGCCGCTGGATGAGATGTTTTCCACGCGCGAAGCCGCCCGGCAGCAGACGGCCACGCTGCAGTTCCACCCCATGAACTGGCCGCGGCACCAGCTCATCGTCTGCGATCCCACCGACGAGACGTGGTTTGAAGGCGTCGAACGGCTGACGATGAAGCTGCGATCGATTGGCATTCCGTTTGAGTCGGACCTCGAGACCTCCCGCGGCGGCCATAGCTGGGACTACTTCAACGCGATGGCCCCGCGGGTCATCGGCTTCGTCGCCGAACGACTCGAGCAGGAGAGCCGCCGCGTGTGACAGACTTGACCCGTAGTGTGGATTTCAATCCACGCGACGAATTCTTGTGACGCACACCTGCCGTCGAGCATCGTCGTGTGGATTGAAATCCACACTACCGACTTGGAAATGCACGCACGCGGCGGCCGGCTGTTACAGCACCGCGCCCGGCGGCGGCACCTCGGGCAACTTCAGCGTGAACGTCGTGCCGCGGCCGGGGGCGCTTTCCACGCGAATGCGGCCCTTGTGGGCCTCGATAATCTCGCGGCAGACGGACAGTCCCAGACCCGTCCCGCCCTGGCCCTGCCGGTCGGCCTGCTTCGTGGAAAAGAACGGCTCGAAGATCTTCGGCAGCTTGTCGGCCGGAATGCCCGAGCCGCTGTCGCGGACCGCGATTTCGGCGGTGTTGGCCGTTGAATTCGATCCGACGGAGATCAACAGCCGTCCGCCGCCGGGCATCGCCTGGCGGGCGTTGACGATCAGGTTGAGGAGCACCTGCTGAATCTGGCTGGCGTTCACTTCCGCATAAGGCTCGCCGTCGAACCGCGTTTCGAGCTGTACGCGATGCACCTGCAGGTCCTTCTCGACGAGCACGAGCACGTCGCGGACGAGCAGGACGAGGCTGACCGGCTCGCGGCGGTCCGACTGATTGCGGGCGTAAGAGAGCATGCCCGTGGTGATCTTCGAGGCCCGCTGTCCGGCGGCGAGAATCTTGTCGAAGCACTTGTCGCGGGTAGCCTGATCTTTGTGCCGCAGCCCCATCTTCGCGTAGTTGATGACCGTCGTGAGGATGTTGTTGAACTCGTGCGTGATGGAGGCGGCGAGCGCCCCCACGGAGCTCATCTTCTGCGCGCGAAGCAACTGCTCGTGCAACTCGTCCAGCCGCCGCTGGAGATCTTCGCTAATGCGTTCGTCCCGCGTCCGTGTGGCGACGGTCATGCAATCGGCTCCGGCAGTGGTGCGCGTGGCGGAGAGTGGCGGCGGGCGATTCCTTCGCGCGCGGCGGAGTGGCCCGCGCCCGTTCCGCCGCTGCAAGGGGTATCGGTGAGGCCCGCGCCGCGTCTTCACCGGCAGCGGGCGCGGCCACAAAGTCGCCCGGCCTCACGCCGGCGCGTAGCGGGTCAGCCCCGGCACGCGGTCGAAGTCGGTATCGGCACTCGCTACGTGCGTGAGGCCCTGTGTCTGCATGACGGCGACGAGAAGTGCGTCGTTGCTCAGTAGCCCCACGCTCCGGCTGATGTCGGCCGCCGTGAGAATCAGCGATGGAGCGATCGTAAGCACTCGCACTTGTGAATTGAGAACGGATTCCACGGCAGCCCGAAACTGCGTCAAACCCTGGAATGCGCCCGAATTGCGCTGCAATCGCTGCCTGACCTTCGTATGCGGCCATCCATGCGCAGCAGCGGCTTCGAATAGCATCAACCGATGTGCGACCTCCGTAAGGATATGCGGGGAGGTGAAGCCTGCCAGCTCTCCTCTTTCGATCCGATCGACCAGATGAGTACAGGCCGCGGCGAATCCGGAATGAGGCGAGAAGTGATACACCAGGGGGTTGGCGTCGTGGAAAACCGATGCGCCGGGGAGCAGGTCGGCGTAGGTCATGAATCCTCCTGGGGATCCAAGGCCGGGTCGAGCGCGAAGTGCTCGACACCCGTCGGGTCGCCGGTCCCACCCCTAGTCCCAGCCGCCGGCCCGAGCGGGCTTCGAGC
>JAHWKJ010000373.1 GCA_019347905.1 Planctomycetota bacterium | reverse complement strand
GGGCGTGCCTTACGTCCGCGTGGCCCGCGCATGGTGGGACAGCCACGCGCAGAACTTCGAGACGCACCTGGAGTTGGTGCCGGAACTCGACCGCGTGATGTCGACGCTGCTCGACGACCTGTCTGACCGGGGACTTCTCGAGCACACGTTGGTCATTACGCTGGCGGAGTTCGGCCGCACGCCGGGCATCAACGCCAGCGTCGGCCGCGACCACTTCGCCACCGCCTGGAGCGCGACGCTTTCCGGCTGTGGCGTAAAACACGGCGCCGTCTACGGCAAGACGGACGCGGATGGCCAGCGGGTCGAAGACGGCGAGATCGGTGCGGGCGAGTTATTCGCGACGATCTTCGAGGCCCTGGGCGTGCCGCACGATAAGGAGTACTACGTCGGCTCGCGGCCAATCCCGCTGGTGAACCCGGGCATCAAACCCGTGAAAGAAGTCCTCGCGTGACATTACGTGGCTTCGATGCGAACCATGATCAGCCGGCGATTGCGAACGGTGTGTGAGACGTGGCTAATCCCGAGAACCTGAAGGCTGTCCGCCGTGAGAAAGCTCCGGGGATCGTGTTTGATCTGGCGCGTGTGCCGCAGTCCGGCCGCGTGTACTTCGGCGGGTCCGACGCCAGGGTCTATGAGGCCGACTTCGCCTCAGAGAAGATCGAGCCGAAAGAGGTCCACGGCGAGCATGCCAGCTATGTGATGGGCGTGGCGCTGGTCGGCAATCGGTTGATCAGCGGCGGCTGGGACCGGCGGCTGGTGTGGTGGGACGTCGAGGCCGGCAAGCTTATTCGCTCCGTCGATGATGCTCACACTTTGTGGATCCGCGGCGTCGCCGCCACGCCCGACGGCCTCAGCGTGCTGAGCATCGCCGACGACATGGTGCTGCGGGTGTGGGATGCCGAGACGGGCGATCTTAAGCACGAGTTGCGCGGGCACGAGGAACTGACGCCGCACCACTACCATTCGATGCTGCACGCGGTGGCCGTCTCCGCCGACGGCAAACTCGCGGCGACGGGCGACAAGGTGGGCCACGTCTGCATCTGGGACATCGAAGCCGGCAAACAGGTCGGCACCGTCGAAAGCCCGGAAAACTACACGTGGGATCCGAGGCAGCGGCGGCACTCGGCCGGGGGCTTGCGCGGCCTCGCCTTCTCACCGGACGGCAAGCTGCTGGCCGTGGGCGGCATCGCCGAAATCGGCAACATCGACGGCCTGGGCGCAAGCGCCCTCATCCAAATCTACGACTGGCAGAACAAGGGCCAGCGCGTGCACCGCTTCGCCCACGAAAAGCACAAGGGCCTGGTCGAGCACGTAGCCTTCAGCCACGACGGCAAGTGGCTGTTGGCGGCGGGCGGCGCGGGCGGCGGCTTCCTGCTATTCATGGACCCGGAGAGCGGCAAATTCACCCGCGACGAAGACGCCAAAATGCACGTCCACGCCTTCGCCCTCGACGAGTCCAGCGAAACGATTTACGCAGTCGGGCACGAGAAGCTGGCCGTGTGGGAGATGAAATCGTGAATGACTTGCTGCAGATCGTGGAAGTTCGGCCGCTGCCAGGGTATCGGCTATTCCTGCGCTATGAGGATGGCGTAGAAGGCGAGGTCGATCTGTCGCATCTGGTTGGCCACGGTGTGTTTGTCCGCTGGAACGATCCGACGGAATTCCAACGTGTAACGGTCTGCGAGGGGCGCTATCTTGCCTGGGGAGACGAGATCGACCTCTGCGCTGATGCCCTCTATCTGGAGATCACCGGCAAGTCACCGGAGGATTTGTTTCCGAATCTGAAGGTCCTCGAATGCCTGAGGTCAGCCGGTTCTACGGAATCGTCATCCGCATGAACTACAGCGACCATCCGCCTCCGCACTTCCATGCGAAGTACGCGGGCTCCGAAATCGTGGTCGATATTTCGACACTGGGCGTCGTCGTCGGGAAGCTGCCGCCGCGGGCCACGAGTCTCGTTCTCGAATGGGCAGCGTTGCATCAGGCCGAGCTTTTTCAGGTGTGGGACCAGGCTCGGAACAAGCAACCCCTCGACGCGATTGCGCCCTTGCCCTGAAGTGGCGGCAGCGGAGATCGGCGTTCCGAAAGTCAATTCCGCGGGCATCTTCACCTCGTATGCCGCTCTTTCCGCTCGTTCCGCGTGCCGTCACCCGGCCGTTTCGCCGCCGCACGAAGCCGGGGGCTGCGCCGGGGACCGTTCGCGTCCATCCCGATTCGCCCAAGCCGGTCGTCCACATCATCGCGTACGGGCCGGAACAGTTCGAAGAACGCGACCTGGAGAATCTCGACGAGCTGCCGGCACTGCTGGAGCGGTTCGCCGTTACCTGGATCGACGTCTCCGGGCTGGGCGATGCGGACATCATTCGCGGGCTGGGGGAAAAGTTCGGCCTGCACCCCCTGGCCCTCGAAGACGTGGTCAACGTGCACCAGCGGGCCAAGGTCGAGGAGTACGACGAGCGGCTGTTCATTGTCGCCCGCATGGTCGCCATCGAGGAGCGCGTCGAGACCGAGCAGATCAGCATGTTTCTCGGCAAGAACTTCGTTCTCACCTTTCAGGAGCGCCCGGGCGACTGCCTGGAGCCGGTCCGTGCCCGCGTGCGGAAGGCGCGGAGCGGTATCCGCGCGGACGGAATCGATTACCTGGCTTATGCATTGATCGACGCGATCGTCGACGGCTACTTCCCCGTGCTGGAGGAGTTCGGAGGCCGCGTCGATGCGCTGGAAGACGACGTGGCGCGTCGCGAGACGGAGGATGTCGTAGCCCGCATCCATCAGCTTCGGTCCGACCTGCTCGTGGTCCGCCGTTCGATCTGGCCGCACCGCGAGGCCGTGAATGCGCTGTTGCGGGACCGGCATCCGCTGTTCAGCGACAGGACGCGGCTGTATCTGCGCGACTGCTACGACCACACGGTGCAGATCATCGACGTGACCGAGAACTACCGCGACATGTGCAGCGACTTGCGGGATTTCCACTTCTCGCAGCTCAGCATCCGGCAGAACGAAGTGATGAAGGTGCTGACGATTATCGCCACCATTTTCATCCCGCTGGGCTTCATCGCCGGCGTCTACGGCATGAATTTCGATACCGACGTTTCGCCGTGGAACATGCCGGAGCTGGAGTGGTTTTACGGTTACCCGTTCGCTCTGGCTCTAATGGCGGCCGTCGCCGGCATCATGCTGATCTTCTTCCGCCGCCGCGGCTGGCTGGGCGGCCGTCGCCGCCGGGAACCCGACTGAACAATTGCGGGCGCTTGCCCCTCCCGAGCGAGGGGGGACGGGGTCAGACCCCTTTGTGGACGAGCGATGATGACATTTCAGAGATCCTCGCACCACAAAGGGGTCTGACCCCTTCGTTGGCGGACCCGGCTGAACAATGGCCGCCGCTTGCCGCTTGGGCGCGGCAGATTCATACTGGGGCCACTGCGTCTGTCCATCCGGCGGCCTCGTCCATGTCTTCCACCACTTCCGGTTATGTCAATCGCGAGCTGAGCTGGCTCGAATTCAACCAGCGGGTCCTCGACGAAGCCCGCGATGACGAACTGCCGCTGCTGGAGCGGCTGAAGTTCCTGGCCATTACCGCCTCGAACCTGGACGAGTTCTTCATGGTCCGCGTGGGGGGCCTGCAGCAGCTTACGCGGCAGGACCCCTCGAAGCGCGACGCCGCCGGCATGACCGCCGCCGAGCAATTAGCCGCCATCAGCCGCCGCACGCACCTGATGACGTCGGACCAGTACGCGTGTTTTTTGGAGGATCTGGAGCCGGCCCTGGCGGGCGAATCGCTGCGCCGCGTGAGGCCCGCCCAGCTCAGCGAGCGGCAGCGGAAGTTCGTCGAGCAGGTGTTCGACGATCAGATCTTTACGGTCCTCACCCCGATGGCCGTCACCGGGGCGGAGGACTTCCCGCTGGTCGTCAACCAGTCGCTCAACGCCTGCGTGCGGCTGGAGCCTGCCGCCGGTTTCAGCGAGCCGCGGTTCGCGATCATTCCCTTCGGCCGGACGGTCTCGCGGTTCCTGACGCTGCCGACCGAGGGCGGCTACGAGTACATCCTGCTGGAAGACCTGGTTTGTTCGCACGCCGAGCGGTTCTTTCCGGGCGAGCCGGCGGCCGAGTGCGTGGCGTTCCGCATCACGCGCAATGCCGATATGAGCCTTCGCGAGGACCAGGCGAGCGATCTGTTGACGGGCATGGAAGAGCTGCTCGACGCCCGCAAAGAGAGCGACTGCGTGCGGCTGGAAGTGGGGGCCGAAGCGAGCGCCACGCTGCTCGCGTTCCTGAAAGGCGCGCTCGGCGTCGCCGATGAAGACGTCTACGCCCCGCCGGGCCCGCTCGATCTGGCGGCGTTTATGCGGCTGACCGACGTAGAGGGCTTCGACCGGCTGAAGTACAAACCGTGGCCGCCGCAGCCTTCGCCCGACCTCGATCCGCGCGAGAGCATCTTCGACGTCCTGGTGCGGAAGAGCGTGCTGTTGTGCCATCCGTTCGACAGTTTCGAGCCGGTCCAGCGGCTGGTGGAAGAAGCCGCCGACGACCCCGACGTGCTGGCCATCAAGCAGACGCTGTACCGCACCAGCCGCAACAGCCCGGTGGTGGCGGCGCTGGGCCGAGCGGCCGAGAACGGCAAGCACGTCACGGCCATCGTGGAACTCAAGGCCCGCTTCGACGAGGCCCGCAACATCGAATGGGCCCGGAACCTCGAACAGGCCGGCGTGCAGGTCATCTACGGCGTCCGCGGCCTCAAGACGCACGCCAAGCTGTGCATCGTCATTCGCCGCGAGCCGCACGGCATTCAGCGTTACCTGCACTTCGGCACCGGCAACTACAACGAGCAGACCGCCCGGCTGTACAGCGACATCAGCTATCTCACCAGCGATGCAAACCTGGGCGCCGACGCCACCAGCTTCTTCAACGCCGTCACCGGCTATTCGCAGCCGCAGCACTTCCGCAAGATCAGCGCCGCGCCCATCGGTCTGCGCGATACGCTGCTGGAGTTGATCCAGAGCGAGATCGAACGCAAGCGGCACGGCCAGGAGGCGCGGATCCTGGCGAAGCTCAACGCCCTGGCCGATCCGCCCATCATCGACGCGTTGTACGAAGCCTCGCAGGCCGGCGTCGAGGTGCGGCTCAACGTGCGCGGCATCTGCTGCCTGCGGCCGCACGTGCCGGAGCTGAGCGAAAACATCACGGTCGTCAGCATCATCGACCGTTTCCTCGAGCACAGCCGCATCATGCACTTCCACCATGGCGGCCGGGGGCTGTACTTCATCTCCAGCGCCGACTGGATGCCGCGGAACCTCGACCGGCGCGTGGAATTGCTGGTGCCGATTGACGACGCGGCGGGCCGGCGACGGCTGGGCGAGATCCTGCATGCGTGCCTGGGCGACCGGGTGAAGGGCCGCCGCCTGCGTCCGGACGGCGGCTACGATCCGCCGCCGCTCAAATCCGGCGGGCGGATCGCCAGCAGCCAGGAGCAGCTTTACCTGCGGGCCTGCGAACTGGTGCACGAGGCCGAGCAGTCGCAACGGACCGTATTCATCCCTCACCGAGCAACGGGAAGCGGCCCGTGAAGACGCTGCTCATTCTGCGGCACGCCAAATCGAGCTGGGACGACGAGAGCCTCCGCGATCACGACCGCCCGCTCAACAAGCGCGGCAAGCGCGACGCCCCGCGGCTGGGCCGGCTGCTGCTCGAGAAAGACCTGGTGCCGGACCAGATCCTCAGCTCGACAGCGACCCGCGCCCGCAAGACGGCCGCGAAGGTCGCCGAAGCGTGTGGTTTCAAGGGCGCAATCGAGCTCCGAAGCGAGCTATACCCGACGGAGCCGCAGGCCTTCGCCGAGGTCGTGCGCGAGTTGTATCACGACGAGGCCGCCCGCCTGCTGGTCGTGGGGCACAATCCGGGTCTGGAGGACGTGCTCGCGGCGCTGGTGGGCGAGCCGCACGTTCTGCCGAGCGCGGCCCTCGCGCACGTCGAACTGCCCGTAGACACCTGGCGCGAGTTCCGGCTCGACGGCGGCGGGAGGCTCGCGAACCTGTGGCGGCCGAAGGAGCTGGAGGACCAGTAGGCACCAACGTTCTGCATCGTGCAGGCGCCTCGAAAGTGGGTGGAATCCGGGTCGAACTCCTGCGCGCCCCACGGCGGTCGGAATTCGCGGCTTTCAGCCCCGGCAGGGCGACAGACCCCGCCGCGTGGTGTCGCAAATCCACGGTTGCAACAAAGAAGCCCACGGGTCGCAGCCCGTGGGCTTTTTGTCGCGCACGGCCGCCACTGCACGGGGTCAGCCAGCGGTCGGCGCATCGGATGGGCGGTGCTCATCCTCCAGCCGCGGCCAGCACAAGACGAAGCGGCAGCCCTCTCCGGGGCGACTGTCGACGTTGATCTCGCCGCCGTGCTCGCGAATGATCTTCTGGCTGACGGCCAGTCCCAGCCCGGTGCCGCGCGCGCCCTTGGTCGATTCGAACAGGTTGAAGACCCGCGCTAGAGAGCGG
>JAHWKJ010000372.1 GCA_019347905.1 Planctomycetota bacterium | reverse complement strand
GCCGTGAGGGCGACTTTGCCGTCCTCGACAGTACCCACGAGGATCGCCACGGGACCTTTCACCCGCGCGCGAACCTGGTCGATGAAGCCGCGCAAGGTCTCTCGCTTCGCACCTTCCAGGGCGTGGGCCACGATCGTCGCGCCGCCCGCGCTTTCAGCGCTTTCGAGCACCTCGTCGACGGTGCCGGCGACGCTCTTCGTGGTCTGTTCGGCCAGCTCGCGCTTTGCCTGGCGGAGCTCTTCCTGCAGCGTTTCGATCCGCCGCGGCAGATCCTCGGGCTGTGGGACCTTCAGCATGCCGGCGAGCCGCTTCAGAAGCTGCTCGCTTTCGCGCATCCGCTCCAGGGCCTTCTGGCCGGTGAGGGCGGTGATGCGGCGGACGCCTTTGGCCACCGGCTCTTCGCTGGTGATCTTGCAAAAACCGACCTGCCCGGTGTTGGTGAGGTGCGTGCCGCCGCACAGTTCGATGCTGAAGTCGCCCATCGAGACCACGCGCACGCGGTCGGGGTACTTCTCGCCGAAGAGTGCCATCGCGCCGGCCTGGCGGGCGTCATCCAGCTCCATCAGCCGCGTCATCACGGCGGCGCCGGCGGCGATGCGGTCATTGATGACGTCTTCCACGCGGCGGACTTCCTCGTCCGACAGCGCCCGGTTGTGCGCGAAGTCGAACCGCAGGGCATCGTTCTCGACCTTCGATCCGCGCTGCGTGGCCGTTTCCCCCACCACCTTGTGCAGCGCATGATGCAGGATGTGCGTCGCCGAGTGCGCGCGGCGGATTCCTGCACGGCGGACGGCGTCGATCCCCGCATGGACGGCCTCGCCCACGGCGACGCGCCCCCGCTCCAGCCGGCCGATGTGAATCAGCAATTCTCCGTCGCGCTGCGCGTCGAGCACTCGAAAGGCAAAGTTCTCGCCGTCGATGCGGCCGGTGTCGCCCACCTGTCCGCCGGCTTCGCCGTAGAAGGGCGTGCGATCGAGCACGATGCCGATCGGGTCTTTGGACTTCGGCTGGTCGAACTTTTCGACGAGTTTCTTGGCGGAGATGATGCCGACGAGCTTCGCGTCGGCCTCCGTCGTGTCGTAGCCGAGAAACTCGGTGCCGCCCGTGCGCTTGCGCAATTCGTCGAGAGGCCCTTCGGCCATGACGGCATCGACGAAGGCCCCGCGGCCGCTGATTTCTTCGTGCCGCCGCCGGCAGGCGTCGAAGCCTTCGCGATCGACCTCCAGCCCGTCGCGGGCGGCGAGGGCTTCGGTCAACTCGAGAAAGAAGCCGTGGGTCTGCTGCAGGTCGAAGGCGTCTTCGCCGGAGATCATCTTCGAGCCGGCGTCGCGCGTCTTCTTCGCGAGCTGCTCGAAGCGGGGCACGCCGCGCTCGACCGTGGTGAGGAACTGCTTCTCTTCCTCGCGAATCGAGTTGGCCACGGCGTCGACCGTCTTCGCCAGTTCGGGGTACGGCGTCTTCATCAGCTCGACGACCACCGGCACGAGCTGGAACAGGAACGGATCGTGCCGCCCCAACAGCCAGCCCTCCAGCGCCGCCCGCCGCAGAAGCTGCCTGACGACGTAGCCCTGCTTCTCGCTGTCCGGCTCGACGCCTTCGTGAATGCAGAACGTGACGGCGCGGACGTGATCGGCGATGCGGCGCAGCGGCCGCCCGTGCTTTGCGGCGAATTCGTACTTCACACCGACAGCCTCGCCCGCCGCGGCGCACAGCGGCCGCAGGATGTCGATCTCGAAGTTGCTTTCGACGCCTTGGAGCACCGCCGCCGTCCGCTCCAGGCCCATGCCCGTGTCGATGTTCTTCTTGGGCAGCGGGCGGAGGTTGTTGGGCGGCGGGCCGACGCGGTTGAACTGCGTGAAGACGAGGTTCCAGATCTCGACCTCTTTGCCGCCGCCGGGCGGGTGATAGAAGATCTCGCTGCACGGCCCGCACACGCCGTCGGGGCCTTCGCTGGGCGCGCCGGCGGGCCAGAAGTTCTCATGCTCGTCGTCGCGGCGGATGCGCTCGGCCGCCAGGCCGATGTCGTTCTGCCAGATCCGATAGGCCTCCTCGTCGTCGAGGTAGACGCTCACCGTCAGCCGGTCCGGATCGAGGCCGAGCCACTTCTTATCGGTGAGGAACTCCCACGCCCACGAAATCGCTTCCTTCTTGAAGTAATCGCCGAAGGAGAAGTTCCCCAGCATCTCGAAGAACGTGTGGTGGTACGCCGTGACGCCCACGTTCTGAATGTCGCCTGTCCGCAGGCACTTCTGGCAGGTCGTCGCCCGCGTGAACTCCAGCTTCCCCACGCCGAGGAACTGATTTTTGAACTGGTTCATGCCGGCCGGCGTGAACAGCACGGTGGGATCGTCGCGCGGCACAAGCACATCGCTGGGCCGCCGCACGCAACCCTTCGATTCAAAGAACGAGAGGTACTTCTCGCGCAGTTCGTCGGTCTTCATGGAAGGAGACCTGAAGGTTGTGTTTGACGCAAAGACGCGAAGGCGCAAAGGGTCCGCAAAGGAGAAGGCGAAAGGGCGCTATCTCAGTCCGGCTTGCCGGCCTTCGCGGACCTTTGCGACTTTGCGTCAGAATCAGCCGCTACTTGTCAGTCTGCGGATTTTTGAAGTCGCCCGCCGTGACGATGTACAGGTCGTCGGGGCGGAGGTGCTTCTTGAGGGCGGCGTGGACTGTTTCGGGCGTGGCGGCTTCGATCCGTTTTTCGAGGTTCTGGTAGTAGTCCATCGTGCGGCCGGCAAACAGGTTCTCTCTCAATATGGAAGCCAGCACGCTGTCGCGGGTTCGCGAGACCTGCTGGCTTTGCAAAAACCCCTGCTTCGCCTCCGCGAGTTCGTCCTTCGTCACACCCTCGCTCAGCAGGAGATCCAGCTCTTCGCGGACCGCCGTCGCGACCTTGGGAATGTTCTGTGGATTGGCAATGGCGTACACGTAGAACGAGGTACGTTCGTCGACAGCCAAAGCGTTGAGGCCCGAGCCGATGCCGTAGGACAGGCCTTCGGTCTGCCGCACTCGGTCGCCCAATCGCGACGAGAGGCCGCTTTCGCCCAGGATGAAATTCCCGAGCCTCAGATCGGGAAAATCGGGGTGCGTGTCGCGCATGGGAAAGGCGGTGCCGGCAAAGTACATGGCATTGGCCTTGTCAGGTGTTTCGATCTGCTTCCTGCCGCCGTACTCTTTGGCCTTTCCGCTGCGTTCCAGGTGGGCATATGCCACCTCCGGCTTCCAGTCAGCGAGCATCGTCTTCACGACCGGCAGCGTCTCGTCGGGATCGAAATCACCCACGATGACCAGTTCGCCGTGCGCGGCGCCGAGGTAATTCTCGTACAGCTTGACAACCTCGGAGCGGCTGACGTTCTGCGTCAGCTCGATCTCTTCAGGAATGGTGGGATAATAGCGCGGATCGCCCTCGGGATACGGGCTGAGCCCGCGGCGAACGGCGTTCACCGCCAGCGCCTGTGGGTTGGTCAACTGCTGTTCGAGGGTCGCGAGCTGCGCGCGGCGGAGGATCTCCAGCTCCTCGTCCGGCAGCGTCGCTTCGCGCAGCACCTGCCGCAACAGGTCCAGCACCTTGAGGAAGTGCTCGCGCTTGGTCTCGACGCTGAACGTCGCCGTCCCCGCGTCGCCGCTGGCGGAAAGCTGCGCCCGGTACTTGTCCAGCTCGTCCTGCAATTTCTCGCGTGAGAGCTTCTGCGTGCCGCGGCGCATGAGCGTCGGCAGGAACTCGGCCGCCTTGGCCAAGCCGCGCAGGTTCTGTTCGTTGCCGTAGCGCAAGGTCAGTTGCAGCGTGACGGCATTGCCGCGGGTTTCCTTGGGGAGAAGCGCGACCTTGATGCCTCCGTCCAGCTCCAGCCGCCGGGTGCGTTGTTCGATGTTCTGCGGCGAAACATCGAAGGTCTCGCCGGAGGCGACTTCCTCGCGGCCTTTGTACTCGCCGATCATTTCCGCGAGGCTGGGGGTCTCAGGCACCGAGACGCGATGGGGCTTCTCCGTGGGCAGGAACAGGCCGACCGTGCGGTTGTTCTGCTGGAGGTACTTGCGGGCGACGGCGTTTACGTCGTCCGTGGAGACTTTCTCGATGCGGTCGCGGTACAGGAAGTACAACCGCCAGTCGCCCTGAGCGGCCCACTCGCTCAGCTCGACGGCGATCCGCTGGCTGCTGGTGGCGGCCAGCTCGCGGTCCTTCAAGAGCTTGGTCTTTGCGCGCTCGACGTCTTCCTCAGTTGCGCCCATCTCGGCCACTTCATCCAGGGCGTCGAACATCGACTGCAACACCACGTGCGGATCGTTGCCTTTGGCCACTTCGGCCTGGAAGAACATTGCACCGGGATCGTGCAGCGAGAAGGCCCCGCCGGCGACGCTGGCGGCTTTCTTCGTCTCGACCAGCGCCTTGTACAGCCGGGCCGACGGTCCTTCCGCCAGCAGCGTGGCCAGCACGTCGACGGCGGCGAACTCCGGGTGCGGCCCCGAGGGGATGTGGTAAATCGCCCCCACGACGGAGACGTCGCCCACGCGGCGGAGCGTCACCATCCGCTCGCCGTCCTGCGCCGGCTCTTCCGTGTACGTCTGGTCGAGCTGGCGGTCCGGCTTCTCGAGCGGACCGAAATACTTCGCGATGAACTCCAGGGCCTGCTCCGGCTCGAATTTGCCGGCCACCACCAGCATGGCGTTATCGGGCTGGTAATAGCGCTCGTAGAAGCGGCGGAGGTTCTCGATGGGCACGCGTTCGATGTCGGCCCGGTTGCCGATCGTCGATTTGCCGTAGTTGTGCCACTCAAAGGCCGCCGCCATCATCCGCTGGAAGAGCACGCTGACGGGGGAGTTCTCGCCGGCTTCGAACTCGTTGCGAACGACCGTCATCTCGCTGACGAGGTCTTCCTTCGCGATATGGCTGTGGACCATGCGGTCGGCTTCGAGGCGGATGGCGAACTCCAGGTTCTCGTCGCCGGCCGGCAGCGTCTCGTAGTAGTTGGTGCGGTCGAACCACGTCGTGCCGTTGTACCGGGCGCCGCGGGACTGCAGGGCCTTGGGGATGTCGGCGTGCGTGGGCGTGCCTTTGAAGACCATGTGCTCCAGCAGGTGCGCCATGCCGGCCTCGCCGTAACCTTCGTGCCGCGAGCCGACGAAGATCGTCAGGTTCACCGTGACCGTGGGGTTGGAGGCGTCGGGGAACAACAGCACCTTGAGTCCGTTGTCGAGGCGGTACTCGGTGATGCCCTCGACGCTGGTGACCTGTTCGATCCCTTCCGGCAACTCCGACTCTGACGCTGACGCCGGAGCGAACGCGAACAGGCTCAGTGCGACGAGCAATGCAGCAGTCAGATGGCGCATATTCAATCTCCTCGTGCGGAGCGGGACTTCCAGACGGTGGAAACTGCTGCGTGCGCTTGCACGGCAGTCTCCACGAAACGGCGCTTGCCGCGCCGCTGGAATCTTACAAGTCGCCCCGCCGCAGGGGAACCGAGGCAGAGGGCTGTCAGCGGTCAGCGGTCAGCGGTGGCCACGGATGGCAGGCTCAGCCGCTGAAAGCTGACCGCTGAAAGCTGAACGCTTGCAATTACCGCACGAATTCGACGCAGACCCGCTTCCAGCCGACTTCCGTTTCGCCGCGCGTCACGAGGAACGACGCGCAGTGGCGGCCGGCCTCGCGGGCGACGAGCGTCAGCGTCACTTCCTGCGTGCCGCCCGGCTCGATCGGGTCGAGCGAGCGAACCACGCGGCGGTCCTCGCGCCCCGGCAGGGCCAGCGCTTCATCAAACGTGGCCTCGATCGTGAGGCCGTCGATGGCCGTCCGCGAGCGGTTCTCCACGACCATCACAAACGCGGCGTTCTCGCCGACCCTGCGGCGTTCGGGCGCGCTGACCGTCAGGCCCACGTCCGGCTCGCGGCCGGTCCCGGCGTCCGGCACCGGCTCATCCAATTCCGGAAACGCCGGCCCGGGTGAGGGTTCGTCGTCCGGGAGCGGCGCAATGGCGGGATCCAGCGTCGGCAGGCCCGGCGGAGTCTGTACCGGCGGCGCCGATTGCAGCGATCGGAGGTACGGCGACAGGTAAGCCGGGTCGTCGACGT
Organism: Planctomycetota bacterium; assembly: GCA_019347905.1. GTDB lineage: Bacteria > Planctomycetota > Planctomycetia > Planctomycetales > Planctomycetaceae > JAHWKJ01. The sequence goes on along the minus strand of JAHWKJ010000372.1, from coordinate 425 downwards.
TGTGCGGCGCCGTGAACAGCGGTCCGCAGATGCTGCAGCCTGCGAAAGCCAGTGCGCACGCCGCGCGCAAGCCGTAACCGCATGCAGCGCGCATGGCACGACGAGGCGGACTCAGAGCTCCCCCGCCGCTCGATCCGGCGACTCGCATCGATGACACCTCCTGACGCACTCCCTCAGAGGCCGTGGCGGCTGGAATGCAGCCCGGCCGCGGAAGCGGGTTTGCCCAACTTTAGCACGCATCTGCGCGGCGCGAGATGTCTGCCGTGTACTTTCCGGCACCGCCCGGCCTATAATCCTCGCAAGGCCTTTTTCCCGCCCGGCGCGATGCTGTTCCCGCCCCGACGCGCCGCTCCGCGAGTCATCTCCGATGCGATTTCTACGGAAAGTCCCGGTTGCTCCACTGCGTCTGGTGTTCCTCGCGCTGG
>JAHWKJ010000371.1 GCA_019347905.1 Planctomycetota bacterium | reverse complement strand
AGGCGGTGAAGGCGGCATCGAAGCCGGCGCGGATGTGCGGAGCCGCAGTTTTCAGCGCCTCCCGCAGTTCCGGCGACGTGAAGTCGCCGCCCTTTCGCTGGTACAGCCACGCTGCGTGAGCCGCGACGGCCTCGTCGTAGCTCGCCAGCGCGGGGAGCAGCTTTGCCGGCTCGCCCTGCGAAGTGTCGAACACCCGCTCTGCGTAATCGCGCGCGCACGACCGGCGGCCGTCGCCGTCGGCGTCCAGCCAGACCGCGCCGCTGACGCCGAGCGTCCGCGGCGTCCAGCGCGGCGAGGTGGGCTGATACGGTTTGGCAGTTTTCCAGTACGGCCCGTCGATGCCGGGACCGGTAGCGATCGCCACGAAGTGCAGGTCGTGCGTTGGGCGCGGCAGCGTCCAGCCGCCGCTCCACTTGACGCCGTCCGGCAGCGGGCGAAACGGCGGCGCTTGAATCTTCGCCTCGCGCACGGGCCGTCCGTTGGCGAACAGCTCGATGCGGTCTGCGACCGTCCAGTGCGGGCCGAGCACGCGGACTTCGACGCGGAGTTCATCGCCGCCCGCCGGTGCCGTTTCGCCCGGTCCGTAGCGGCCGTCGACCGTTAACTCCGTCAGCAATCCATAGCTGACCGAGACTCGACCCGCACGGAAGTTCGCGACAGCCTCCGCAACGTCGATGTTGCCGGGGTCGCTGTCGTGGCAACGGATATACGTGCGGCCCTGCCCCACGAAGTGCCGCGCCACATCGTGCGAGTCACTCGAACCGACCGGCGCGACATTCAGGCCGCGGTTCAGGAGTTCCATCCAGTCGCGGGCCAGGCGCAGCACGTCGGTCTGTGTGGCGCCGGAGTTGATGACCTCGATGCCATTGAAGTCCAGCGGCCAGCCGTCGAGATTCTCTGCGGCGACGGCGTTGTAGTGGCCGGGGCCGAACGGCCGCACCCCGCTGTGCAGGTCGCGGGCGTGGTTCAGGATGACGACTTTCGCGCCGGTCGCGCGATCGATCTCGGCGATGATCGCGGGCCAATCGGTGAGGGTATGGTCGGGCGGCTTCGCGTCCGCCGGCACCGGAAAGATGTTGAAGTGGCCGACCTTCGTCGTCACCTCGTTGCCGACGACGGGCGTGAAGTATTTCCGCAGGCCCAGCCGCCGGGCGAACGGCTCGTGGTCGACGTGGACGTTGTGATCGGTCGCCACCGGCAGCTCGATGCCTTCGGCGGCGATCGTGATCATCCGCTCGTCGACGGTTGCATCGCCATGGCCGGAGTGCGTGAGCGAATGCACGTGCGTGTCGCAGGCGACGTATCCCTCTGTGGGCACTTCGCGGCGGATCGTGAGCGTCTTCGAGACGGTTTCGCCCAGCTCGACCGTAATCTCCGCCGTTGCGAGCGAATACTCGAAGCCGCGGCCGGCGTGTAGCGTGAAACGTCCGGCCGGGAGACCGAAGCGGGCCTCGCCGTCGGCGGTGTAGATCGTGCCGGGCCGCACCGCCAGACGATCGCTCGATTCCGCGCCCGGCGTCTGGAGCGACCCGCTTTCGTCCAGCACCGTGATGCGGGCGGGCAGCGGATCGCCGCTGTTTCCGTCGGTGACGGCGACCGCGACGGTCGCGTCAGAAAGCACCTCGCGCACCGGCCGCGAATCGAGCGAGAGCTCGCCGACTCGGATGTCGTCGGGCACCGTTTGCCGTCCGGTTTGTTCAATCCGCAGTTCGTTTTCCCCCGAACGCAACGCGCCGGCGGGCACGGCGAGATAAATCCGCATGTCATTCTCGTCCCGCCGCAGCGTGCCGAGACTTTTGTCATTAAGCCGCACCCGCCAGTCCTGCTTCACGTCCTGCTGGCGAAGACTCAGCGTCTGTTCGTCCGCATTCTCCTCGGCCGAAAACTTCAACTCCAGCCGCGCCGCTTCCGGCGCCGCGGGGAATTCGTCCCATTCGCCCTTCCCCTCGATCCGCAGGTGATGCAGTCCTGCATCGAGCACGCGAGCCGGAGGCGACGCCGCTGCCCCCGCAGGTTTTTCAGGTTCGGAGCGGAACGCGAATAACGTCGTCTTGTCTGCGATATACAACGTGTCGTTGGCTGCGACGGGCGTGACGTAGATCGAGTTGCCGAGGTTGAATTCGCCATAGGCGGGCAACCCCTGGCGCATCGCCACTGCCGGGTCGGCCGATAATCGGAAGATCGCCAGATCGCCGTCTTCGTCGCCGATGAACACCTTGTCGTCGACGATCAGCGGCGAGCCCCAGCACGCGGCGAAGAGATCGTAGGTCCAGAACGGCCGCCCCGTGAGGGCATCGACGCAGTGCACGAGTCCGCTGAAGTCGGCGACGATCAGCAGGTCGTTCTCGACCGCCACCGACCCGCACGTGCGGTGCATCGTTTCCTCGAATTCGATCTCACCGTTGCCGTTGAGATCGAAGTGGTCGTAATGCCAGACGAGCGCCGACTGCGGATTGGCCACCGTCCGCTCGCCCCGCTCCGGATCGACCGCCTGCAACCGCCGCTGCGCGAGCGGTCTGCCGGCCGCGTCGAGGGCCACCTCCGGGCTGACGTCGCCGCTGCCGGTGGGATCGATGCACCACACGTGGCCTTCGCCTTCGCCGTGCTCGGGATCCTGTCCGACGGCGATGTAAACCAGCCCGCGGTAGACAACCGGCACGCCGATGATGTTGTTCCGCGTGCTGCGGCCGCCCAGCATCCACTTCGAGGTCTTCGGGTTGCAGTCAAACTTCCAGAGGAGTCGTGAGCCGCCGCGGCCGTCTCCCTGCGGATCGAAGCTGTACAGCCAGCCGTCGCCGCCGGCGAACAGCACCTGCGGCCGGCCGTCGACGACACAGTGCGTGGGCGACGACCACTGTCCGTGCAGGATGTTCTGTCCCGGCGAGTTGTCCGTCCATAAGACTTCGCCAGTCTCGCGGTCCATTGCCAGAAAACTGGGCGCCTGCGGCGCCGGGATGTTGATGTGCCCCTCGTCGACGCCGTTGGACGTGTTCACGAACAACAGGTCCCCGACCGTGGTGACGGAACAGTTCGCCATGTTGTGCTGCGAGACGCCCAGCCGGCCCATCATGTCCAACGACCACACGACGTCGGCCTCGTCGCGCCGCTCGTTATCCACGGCACGAAAGGGGCCGTCGTTCTCGCCGTCGAGAAAGCCGGCCGTGTCGAGACACACAACCTCACCGCGGTTGGTAACGTACCACAGGCGGTCCCCATCGACGGCGGGCGTCGAGCAGACGCCCTGCAGCGGCCAGTCGTGCACGCGTCCGGTGGCCAGCTTGGCGTTCGAATGCTGCCATAGGAACCCGCCCGTCTCTTCGTCGAAGCACAACAGGCAGCCCAGGTCGATGTCCTTCGGGAAGCGCTTCACGTAGCCGGCGCCGTTGTTGGTGCCGATGAACACCAGTCCGTTCGCCACCACAGGATTGCCGTAGGTCTGCGAGCCGAGCGCCGCGCTCCACTTCAGCCGTCGGCCCGTGGCGGGGTCGAAATCGGTAGGGATGTGGCGGGCGCGGCCGACGTGGTTGCGTCCCTCGCGTCCGCCGAATTGCGGCCAGTCTCCAGGACCGACGTTCCAGGGGCTGCCCCCGGCGGCCAGCCGCTTCAGCCGGTCCAAAGCCTGTCGCGCCCGTCCGGTCTGCCAGGCACCGGGTGCGCCGCCCGCCAGACGTTCGAGCACCGCGGCGGCTTCCGGCGTGCCGATGTGCTCCAAGGCCCGCACGGCGCGCATGGTCCGGCGGGACTCCGGCAGGCGAGCGGAATCGCGTTCGAGCTGAGCGAGGGCGCGCAGCAGTCGCAGTCGAGCTTCGATGGACGCGGCCGACCCGGCGGCCCGACGCAGGCGTTCTTCCGCGGCGGAACCGAGCCGCGCCAGTTCCCGCTGCGCCCTGCCACGAACGCGCGAGTCGCGATCGTCGAGATCGGAGACGAGGGCGTCGAAACGCTCCACGTCCACGGATGCCGGCTGCAGCATGCGGTCGAGAAACGCCACGGCCGATGCCGGCTGCCGCACGAGTTCCCACATTGCGGCGTAGGCGCGGGCAGGTTCTCCGTCGCCGAGAATCTCCCACAGCGCCTCCGGCGTCGACTGGACTGACGCAGCGTGCGGCGCGACAGACGAATCTTCCGCGAACGCCGACGAAGCGATCGGGCCGATGACGGCGATCGACGCGGCGGCCAATGCGACGGTGAACCGCCGCCACCGCGAGTCCGGCTTCTGACGGCGGATGGCACGCATTTTATCGCTCGCTCTGACAGGCACATGTGTGTTGTACTCCGAACGAAGCGGCATTTCCACGGAGTTCCGCGGTCGCCGCAGTGGATCGAGAAACGTCTTCGACTTCAGCTCGCGAGCGACCTGTCGGGCCTGCGGTGATTAAACGCAGCGGGGCCGGACGCCAGGAGCGCGTCCGACCCCGCTCTCTCCCCTCCCGCAGATCACTACTCGATCAGCAGTGGCCGCGTGAAGATCGTGTCGGCCGCGATCGGAGCACCGCTTTCGTCTTTGGTCACCGTCGCCTCCGAAAACGGCGCCGGCTGGACGATCACCCGCTTCGGGTTCCCCGTCAGCTTCACGTCCACCACACGAATGCCCACGAACCTCTCGATCGTGTAGTTGGCATTATTCCCGTTCCCGGATACTGCGCTGAACAGCGGGATTGCCCGCGGCACGCCTTTGATCTGCTCCAGTTCGTCCTTGATGCCGGCGCTGATGCCGGTGTCGCCGTTGATGGACAGCGAGCCGTTCTCGAACGACAGCTCGAAGCCCAGCGCGGCGATGTCGGCTTCGCTGACGCCGTTGAGGATCTGCCGCTCCAGGTCGCTGGTGCTGTTGTTGGCGCCGCCGAAATCGACGGTGCCCCGATTGCCGGGCGGCAGATCGTGGTTCCCATACGGATACAGGCTGACTTCCAGGATGCCGTCCGCGCCGGGCGAGACGGCGCCGGTATCGGGGTCGTAGGTGTAGTCGTCCGTGCCGATGCCGTTGTGGATCAGGTCGTCCCACGTCGGCTCGTCGAGCGTGATCGGCAGGATGCCGGCGGTGAGGCCGCTGCCCTGCGGAATGTGGAATCCGTTGCCCGGGACGATGGCCGAGGTGGCCCGCACCAGCAGCCGCGCTTCGGTATGGCCGATCACCGGCGAGAAGAACAGCGGCAACGGCTGGTCGCCGTTATCGGGCGGGGGCGAGCCATCCTCGGTGGGCTCCGGAACCTGGTCGCGCCGCAGCGTGACCTCGACGAGGTTGTACGGCGTGGCGCCCCACGTTTTCTGCCACGAAGCCGTGAGCGGGTCCCAGGTGACCTGGCCGAACCGGACGTCGCGGTCGCCGTCGGCATAAATCGAGGACTTGTCGCCGGCGCGGTGTTCGGCGACGACGGCGACGGCGGCGGCGCGGGCTTCGTCGGCGACTTCCCACGGCGTCTTCGCTGCACCGACGGTGAGTCCGGCGGGCAGCTCCTGGGCGGCGGCCAGTACGCCGGCGTCGGCGCCGTTCTGAAGCTGCGCCTTCGTGAGGGCGATGTAACCCACGTCGACCGAAAACGCCGCGAACGCCAGGATCATGACGAAGGCGGCCGTCGCCAGCAGGATGATCACGCCGCGGCGCCTTCCGTCCCAGGGCGGCCGGCTGCGGATGCCGACGTTGAAAAACTTTGTACGCTTCATGGTGGTTGCTCCAGATAAAAGGGCTGTCAGCGTTCAGCTTTCAGCAATCAGCCGGAGCTGATCGCTGACCGCTGAACGCCGAAAGCTGACCGCTGAAAAGCTTCGCTTCACGGCAGGCTATGCACGACGCGTTCGGTCGTGTCGGTGGAGATCAGAGTATCCGTGGCCGAGTAGTAGCGCACTTCCTTGAGCGCCAGCTTCTTCACCCGGTGCGAAGCGAATCCCACCCGCGAGTTCGCCACCGAGACGCTCGGGCTGTACGCGGTAAAGGCCGTCTGCGTTGTCGGCACGCTGGTCTTCAACCAGCCGTAGTTGGCGAAGGTGCCCCACGTGGTCGAGGTGCCGTTCAGGATCTCGAATGTCAGGTAGCCGCTGCTGATCCGCATCGACGACGTGAACGTGATCTGCTCTCCGGTGGTGGCCAGCACTTCCGTCTTGGGACCGGTCTTGTAGTCGAGATTCTGCTCACCGCTCCAGCACTGGATCTGCATGCCGCCGGCGGTGTAGGAGGGCAGCGTGCAATGGTTCAGCTCGAACACCATGTGCACGTCGGCGAGCTGACCCGTCGACGACATGGCCGTAAGGATCTGCGGCGCGTGGCCGGCAGGGTCGGGCACGTCGATCTGGACGACCCAGTCCTCCTCGACGCGGGCGACGGGCTCGCTCGCCGGCGCAGGGTCGGCCACCAGCACGAGGCCCAGGAACAGCGCCGTCATTCGCAGCGACGGGATACTGCCGGCAGGTTCGCCGGGGATGCCAACAGGCGGACGAAGGGCGCGGCGTGCGCGCACGGGCAGCGGTTTCATGGTGCAGTCTCCACAGTGGCGATGGATCGTTCGGC
>JAHWKJ010000370.1 GCA_019347905.1 Planctomycetota bacterium | reverse complement strand
CGGCCCTGCGGCCCGACTGGATCATTCACTGCGGCCGGGCGGCGCGCTCCTGTTGGGAGACCGTCGGCCCCCGGCCCGGCGGCGCAGAAGATGCCTCGCAGGCGGTGAGCTGGGCGAAGATTGCCGCCGAAACCGGCGCGGCATTCGCCTTCATCTCATCGGACGCGATCTTCAGCGGGCCGTGGATGTTTCACGGCGAGGGCAGCCGGCACTGGTGCCGCTCCCGCGAGGCTGAGGCCATTCGCGAGACGGAAGCAGCCGTGGAGGGCGCCCATCCGCAGGCACTGGTTGTCCGCACCAACGCTTTCGGCTGGATGCCCGATGTGCTGGGAGCCGGCTGGGTGGAGTGCAGCCTCGCCGATCTGGAGCAGGGCGACGGCAGCGCACTTGACGGGGTGCGCCATGCGACGCCGATTCTGGCCAGCGACCTTGCCGGCATCCTCGAACTCGCGTGGCAGACCGGGCTGACGGGTGTGCGACACATTGCCGGTGCCGAGCGCACCAGCCCGCTATGGCTGGCCGAGCGGTTGGCCGAGCGATTCGGGCTGCCGCGTCCTTCGCCGTCTGTGCCGCGCGTGGTTGAGACTTCTGCCGCCGGTTTTGGCGCTGGCGAAACGTCGCTACGAACGATCCAGATTCGACGCGACCTCAACGTACCAATGCCGAGTCCGGTGGAAGGTGTCTGGCGACTGGCCGAGCAGCGGGACAATGGTTACTGCGACCGGCTGAACGGCAAACAAGCGCCGGCCGCCGCCCGCGCGGCCTGAGGATTTGCTCAAAGCCCACGGGTTGCAACCCGTGGGCTTTGCGTCAGAAGTCCTCGTTGGCCTCCTGCGACTCCTGAATTGCCCGGATTACGCGCGCGACATTCTGGGCCTGCTCCACAGGAATCCAGCTCTTAACTGCCAGCGAGCCGTTGCCGGTGGTGACAGAGACGCCCGTGTACGACCGCTCGAGTTCGAGCCGCTCCAACGCCTGCGCGTCGATCGGCAGCGGGATGCCGCCCACGCTGATGAGCCGTAGAAAGTCGGCAATCAGCCTCGCGCCGTCAATCATGACGAGCAGGTTGGCTCGCTCCGCCAGATGGTTGCGGGTGGCGGTCCACGCCGGTTGTGTGACGGCGGATTTCCCCTCGTCGGCCAGCGACTCGACTGCCCGCTCGGCGAGTGGACGGCCGCCGCCGAGCGTCTGCAGGACCCGATCCGGCATGTAAATCGTCCGCGTCGTCATGCCTTCCGCGCCGAAGAGCAATTCCATCATCTGCTGCCCGCCGAAAGGGTTGCCGTCGTCGGCGAGCTTCTGCGTGACGTGGGTGATGTCCGCCCCGTAATCGCCGTAGCTTTCGGCAGCCGGCTTCAGCTCGGTGCGCTGCTGGAGAGAGGGCGTGTCGACGTTGCCGATGCGCGTGACGGTGCTGCGGGTCAGCTCCTTCAACTTCTCGACCGGCTGGATTTCCGTGACGGTGACGCCGCGGACGGCCCCGCTTTCGAAATCGCCCAGCTCCAGAGAGCTGGCGAGGTCGCCCAGCTTGAGCTCCTTGTAGCCGGCGATCAGCTCACGGACGGCCTTTTCGGCCTCAGCGCTGCCGCCGTACATCTTGACCTCCATCTGGGATCCCCAGGCGATGAGGCCCTCCAGATAGCCGGCCAGCCCGAAGTACCCGACCTGGCCGGGCGGCAACTGGCCCACCAGTTTCAATTCCGAGGGCGCATGCCGGTTGAGGAACGCCGCCGTCTTCGAGTCTTCTTTCGCAAGCAGCGTCTCGCCGATCGATACGCCGCCGTCCTCGAAATCCACTGAGGCGGCGAGTCCGCGGGCGTCCTGGAGCGCCTGCAGCGCCCCCTCCACCATCGTGCGGTACATGGCCACGATGGGGCCGAGACTCACGTCCTGCTGAGCGCCCGAGAAATCTTCAAGCTGGTTCAGCCCGGCGTGAATTTGCTCGACGAGCGCATCGAGCTGCGTGCGATAGGTCGCGACAAGCTGAGGCACGTTGACGAACAACGACAGCTCGCCCGCGTTGAATTGCTCGAGCAGCGCGCCGGAAAGCACTTTTTCAAGCGATGCACCGTCGCCTGCCAGCCGCGCTTTCACGCGATCCAGCACGGCCGCGTCTTCGGAATACACGACCCAGGCATCGTGGTCCAGGACCGAGAAAGTGGCCGGCAGGGCTTCTCGAATCGCCGCCTTGTCGGTGGCGGGAATGGCGAAGACGATCGCCGGCTCCTGCTCGGTGCGGGCGAAGACCGCCACCCACCAATCGCGTTTGCGGTCGACGCCCGCCAGCGAGGGGTTGGAGATCACAAGGCCCAGTGCCGGCCGCGCAAGCTCCAGGCCCCGGCCGAGATCGGCGTCCACCGCTTTCACCAGGTCCACGACGGTCTTTGCCGTGGCTTCCGGCGACTTCAGCCGCACGACGAGCGACGCGTCATCGGGAATCGCGGCCAGCGGCGTTTCAGCGCCGTAGGCGACACGACATGCCAGCAGCAGAGTCAGTGCCAGAAACGACGGCAGGCATGTTCGAGCCACGGATGCACGCATCACTTTCACCTCAACGGGCCGGGCAACGGTACACACCCTGCGTTGCAGCGAACAACGCATTTGGCTGCCTACTCCTCCGCGTCGCCGTTGGTTTCCACGCGGACGGGGGCGGCGAAGCCGCGGGCGGCGAGCACTTTCTGGCGAATCTCTTCGAGCACCGCCGGGTTCTCTTCCAGATACTGGCGGGCGCGGTCCTTGCCCTGGCCCAGCCGCGTCTCGCCGTAGCTGAACCAGCTTCCGCTGCGCTCGACGATGCGGTCTTCCGCCGCCAGGTCCAGCACGTCGCCTTCCAGGCTGATGCCGCGGGTGTTGAGCATGTCGAACTCGGCCACGCGGAAGGGAGGGGCCACCTTGTTCTTCACGATCTTGGCCTTCATGCGAATGCCGGTCGTCGTCTCGCCTTCCTTGAGGGTGCTGATCCGCCGCACATCGACGCGGCACGAGCTGTAGAACTTGAGCGCCCGGCCGCCGGGCGTGGTCTCGGGGCTGCCGAACATCACGCCGATCTTCTCGCGGATCTGGTTGATGAAGATCACCGTCGATTTCGACCTCGAGATCGCACCGGTGAGCTTACGCATGGCCTGGCTCATCATGCGGGCCTGCAGGCCGACGTGCGTGTCGCCGATCTCGCCGTCCAGTTCGGCTTTGGGCACGAGGGCCGCGACCGAGTCGATCACGATGACATCGACGGCATTGGACTTGATGAGCATCTCCGCGATCTGCAGGGCCTCTTCCCCGTAGGAGGGCTGGCTGACGAGCAGCTCTTCGAGGTTGACGCCCAGCCGTTTGGCCCAGGCGGGGTCGAGGGCGTGTTCGGCGTCGATGAAGGCGCCGATGCCGCCGGCCTTCTGGGCGCTGGCAATGACGTGCAGGGCAAGCGTGGTCTTGCCGCTCGATTCCGGGCCGAACAACTCGATGATCCGCCCGCGTGGCAGCCCGTAGCCGCCCAAAGCCAAGTCGAGCGAGAGGGCCCCGGTCGAGATGCCCTCGACGGCGGCCCCCACGTCGGTCAGCTTCATGATCGAGCCTTTGCCGAAGACCTTCTCGATCTGTCCGACGGCATTGGCGAGCATCTGGTTGTCTTCGCCGCGAGTCTTCGCCCCGGATCCGGCGTCCTGCAGGCGGTTTTTGGTACGGGGGGCCATGTGATTGTTCCTGGCTTTGGTGGCGGGCATGGGAGGCTCCTGTGGATGGGTGCGTCGGCTCGATGTGATCGTGCGCCCACTATATCGGTTCTTCGGAGCCTTGCAAGGGTGAATGTACAGAATTTCAGAAAGTCCGGGTGGAATGACGAATGCCGAAAATCCGAATGACGAAAGAATGACGAATGCCGAAGCCCGAAGCAAATCCTACGGCACGTCATGGATGGCATCTTCCCACGCCTGCCTGACATTTGCGAGCACTTCGCAATCGCAGCGCCCGCCGTTGTTGCGGAGCCAAGTTTCGACCGGTTCCCTGGGAAAGCCGCTCGCCGCAAGCCAGTGCTGTACCAGCCGAAGGCTGTGATCGCATCCATGTCGCGTAAGTTCCTGCTCGAGCATCGCGAAGAGCGCTCGAAGCTGGTTGCTCGGTAAGGGAAAGCGGGCCCGCGCTTCGGCTCTCTCGCGAGCCTTCCACTGATCGAGCATCTCTTTGCGACGCTGCCGATCCGGACGCGCAGGCATATTACCTTCTATCTACACCGACGGACGTCCTGTTCCAGTAGCAGCGTCAGGTACGATCGCAGCTCCGAATTTTCCAGGCCCAGTTTTTTGGCGAGGCGGAGGATCGCGTCACGAGCGGGCTCGCGGTCAGGTTCTTTGGCAATGGTTTCGATTTCGAGGAACGAGCCGAGACCATCGACTTCGTCGAGGGCCAGCTCCAGCTTGCGCTTCTCCCACATGAAGTCGTGCGCCACGCGCCGCTTACGGACTTCGCGGACCGGGCGGAAGCCTAATGCCTCCAGCAATTCGGCGAACTGCTCGCCGTCTTCCGGATTCTCGCCGATGCGAAGCTCGATTTCGCGGCGGGTCTTGGATCGCTTGTCGACGATCGGGCCTTTGTACGTGACGCGGTTGACATCGCCCGTGCGGCGAATTCGCAGGGCTTCGTCGGTCTGGGCGAAGTCGCGCGACGGGTGGGCGTAGTAGCGGTCGACCTGCTCGACTTCGTCGCCCGCCTCGGCCCCGAGGTCGTCGAGTTGCCGCCGGATGCGGGCGACATCGTCGAGTGGGAATTTGAGTTCCACCTCGTAGGGCATTGGCTCAATCGCGCTTCCCGGTGACAGCTTTGACGTCTCGCCACAGGGTGACGGATACGTCGCCAGGCCCGGACTCTGCGATCATTTCCAGCGTGTCGTCGAGGGACTTGCCCGCCTGTCGAGCGATTGCAGCGGCGGCAATCGCCGGCGAACGGCTCATCCCGCCGCCGCAACAGATCAACGTCGGGATGCCGGATCGCAGGAAGCCGGCAGTTGTCTCGATCGCAGCTTTCAGCAGCCACGCTGCGTTGCCTTCGCCGTCGATCAGCGGGAATCTGCAGTAGACGAGTTCGCGGGTCAAAGCCGCCGGTGGCTCTTCAATGGCCAGATCGATCACGGCCTGCAAGCCGGCATTGACGATAGCACGAGCGTTCCGACCGTCACCAGCGTGACCGAGCCAGAGCGGATACGGTTTTATCTGACGCATTGGGCCACCTCACCCAGCGCTGGCGCCGTGGGCTACCATCTGTCGCCGCTGCCGCGGCTTGGCGTGAAGCGCCGCTACCGCGGCTCGGCGTCAGGCCATGCGGCGGCAGATGGCCTGGGCCATTTCCTGGGTGCCGACGGCGGTGGGGTCGTTGCGGTCGGGCTTCATATCGTAGGTGACGTCTTTGCCTTCGGCGATCACGTCGGCGACGGCGCGTTCCAGTTTGGCGGCGGCTTCGCGTTCGCCAAGGTAGTCGAGCATCAGCTTCGCCGAGAGGATCAGCGCCGTGGGGTTGACCTTGTTCTGGCCCTTGTACTTGGGGGCGCTGCCGTGGGTGGCTTCGAACACGGCGCCTGCGCTGCCGATGTTGGCGCCGGGGGCCACGCCCAGTCCGCCCACGAGGCCGGCGCACAGGTCGCTGAGGATGTCGCCGTACAGGTTCGAGAGCACGATCACGTCGTACTGGTCGGGCTTCTGCACGAGCTGCATGCACATGTTGTCGATCAGCCGCTCGTTGTACTGGACGCCGCGATTCACGCCGGCGACTTTGCCGGCGAGTCCGGCGTCCGGCTGGACACCCTCGGCCAACTCGGGCGACTCGAACTTCGCCCCCCAGGCCACAGCGACGGCGCGGGTGACGTCATACCACAGGCCGTCGGTGAACTTCATGATATTGGCCTTGGACACCGACGTGACGCTTTTGCGGCCGTTGTCCTTCGCGTAGCGGAAGGCATAGTCGGCGATGCGGCGGGTGCCTTCGACGGAGATGGGTTTGATGCTCACGCCCGTGCTTTCGGGGGGCGTGTTGATTTTTTTGCCGGCGGAGGCCTTGTTGATGACGGCGATGACCTCGGCCGTCTGCGGGTCCCCGGCCTTGAACTCCACGCCCGCGTAAAGGTCTTCGGTGTTCTCGCGGACGATGACCAGATCGACATGCTCTTCAGAGAAGAACGACCGCACGCCCTTGTACTGCTTGCAGGGCCGCACGCAGGCGTACAGGCCCAGCTCCTGCCGCAGATAGACGTTCACGCTGCGGAAGCCCTTGCCGATGGGCGTGGTGATCGGCGCCTTGAGCGCGACCTGGTTGGCCTTGATCGACTGGAGCACGCGCGGCGGAACCCGCCCTTCGGCCTCGATGATCTCGACGCCGCACTCCTGCACGTCCCACTCGATCTTGACGCCGGTGGCGTCGACGCACTTGCGGGCGGCCTCGGCGATCTCGGGCCCGACGCCGTCGCCGGGAATCAGCGTCACTTTGTGCATTTTTCGCCTCAATGCCGAATGTCGAAATCCGAATGACGAAAGAATGACG
>JAHWKJ010000369.1 GCA_019347905.1 Planctomycetota bacterium | reverse complement strand
GTGAGAAACACCCGCCACTGGCAGGCAAGCTGCCAGTGCCACCCAACCCCCAGCGCCTCTGCGACTTCGGACTCATCGAACGGTATTGCGGCTAAACGGCGAGATCCGATGGCGCGCGAAGCATTGGCGGGTGACGCACCAGAGAAAGTCGTAGTCAGAATCCCGGCTGCTCCGTATGATGACCGTGTTCCCGTTGCGGCTCGTCGCCTCGGCCCTGCGGTGAGCTTTGCCCCTTCGGACAATGGGCGTCCGTCTGCTTTCGCATGGCCAGCCAACAGACTACGACCGCCACTCTGCCTCCGGCCGTCGACACCGCGTGGCAGGAAATCGAGGAGCTGGTCGATCAGATTGCGCGGCTGTCGAAAGCGGCGGTCCCGATCGGTGACTTCTATTCCGAGGTGCTCAATGGCGCGGTGTCGGCGCTGGCGGCGTCCGGCGGAGCCGTCTGGCTGGTGCGTCCGGGGCCGGAAATCCACCTCGAATACCAGGTCAACCTGGCGCGCACGGGTCTGGTAGAAAACGACGAGGACTGGCGGCGTCACGCGGAACTCGTCTACTCCGTCATCGAGTCGCGAACCTCGCGGGCCGTCCCCCCGCATGCCGGCACCGGCCGCGACGCCCTGGCGGCGAACCCCACCGAGTACCTGCTCTTGATCTGTCCGGTGACGGTCGAAGCCGAGCCCGCGGCAGTCATCGAGATCTTCCAGAGGGCGGGGGCTTCGGCTGCGGCGCAGGGGGGCTACCTGCGGTTCCTCGATGCGCTGGCCGAATTGGCGGGCGACTTTCACCGCAACCTTAAGCTGCGGCAGCTCGAAGACCGCGCCGGTGCATGGGGGCAGTTCGAGCAGTTCGCCGAACGCGTCCACGGCAGCCTCGACCTGGATCGCACGGCCTACCTGACCGCCAACGAAGGGCGGCGGCTGATCGAATGCGACCGGCTGAGCGTGCTCGTGCTGCGCGGCCGCCGCGCCCGGATGCTGGCCGTCAGCGGCCTCGACACGTTCGATCGCCGAGCCAACATCATCCGCCGGGCCGAGCAACTCGTCTCCGCCGTTGTGGCCGCCGACGAACCGCTGTGGTTCGGCGAGGGCGGCGGTCCATTGCCGCCGCAGATCGAAGCGGCACTGGAGCCGTTCCTCGACGAGTCGCACGCCCGCGCTGTGGCCGTCGTGCCGCTAAAAGAAACACTCGCTGAAGCCGAACGCGAAGAGCGCCGGCCTCAGACGCTGGCGGCCCTGCTGGTCGAGCGGTTCGAGGTCGATCCCACGCCGGAGGGCACGCGGCACCGTGTGGAGGCCGTCGGCCGCCACAGCGCTCTCGCGCTGCAAAACGCGCTTGAGCATCGCAGTCTGCCGTTCTTTCCGTTGCTCCGGCTGTTGCAAAGGGCGACGTGGTTGACGCGGCTGCGGCACCTTCCCAAGACGGCTCTCATTCTGGGGCTGATTGCCGCAGCCATCGCGGCGCTGGTGTTGATCCCTGCGGATTTCAACATTTCCGGCCGTGGCGAGTTGCAGCCGCGCGTTCGTCAGGATGTGTTCGCCACCACCGACGGGATTGTGGACGAAGTCTACGTCTGGCACGGCAAGCCCGTGGCCCCCGATGAGCCGCTGGTCCAGCTTCGCAAGCTGGAGCTGGAGTACCAGTTCAAGGAGTTGACGGGCGAGCGGCAGACGACGGTTACCCGCCTGAACACAGTTCAGACGGCGCTCGTGCGTCAGCAGGCCCGCACGTCGGAGGGCGAGGATCGGCGGCGGTCGCTCGCTGCTGAAGCGGAGGAATTGAAGATCAAGCTCGCCAGTCTGCAAGAGCAGTTCGCCGTGCTGGAAGAGCAGCAGGCGGAGCTGTTGATCAAAAGCCCCATCGGCGGCCGCGTGCTCACCTGGGATGTGGACCAGTTATTGGAAGCGCGGCCCGTGCAGCGGGGACAGAACCTGCTGCGGGTCGCCAAGCTGCAGGACGACAGCCAGGGCGTGGCGCCCTGGGTGCTGGAGATCCGCGTGCCCGACGACGACGTGGGCCACGTGCTCGAAGCCCGGCGCAGTTCCCAGGAGCCGCTGGCGGTTTCCTTCGTCCTGGCAACCGATCCCGACACCACCTATCACGGGACCGTAGACACGATCGACATGTCGACCCGCACCGACGAGACAGAAGGTTCCACGGTGCTGGTGACGGTGAACATCGACAAGAGCCAGCTCGCGCATTTGCGGCCGGGGCTGGTGGCGATTCCGAAGATCCACTGCGGCCGCCGGTCCGTCGGCTACGTGTGGTTCCACAACCTGCTCGATACGATTAAGACCAAGCTGCTGTTCTGACAACCGAACGTCTCACCGGCCCAACCTGAGGGGCAAATCGAATGACGAAACCGCGAACCAAACTTGTAGTCGTGCTCGCTGCCGTGGCGGTGGGGCTTGTGGTCGGCTTGTCGACGGCCGGACGCGCCGCGGCCCAACCGGGAGCCAATCGCGCGCAGAGCGAAGGGGCGCCGTCCGGTACGATTCACGTCGAGTCCGTACTGGTGACGCTGGACGCGCAGGCCGAAGTGCCGGCGCGCGAGGCGGGAGTGCTGACGACCATGGGCGTCCGCGAAGGCGACCTCGTCGAGGAGGACCAGGTGCTCGCTGTCATCGACGACGCCGAAGCCCAGCTCGACAAGCGCCGCGCCCAGATCGAGCTGGATATCGCGCGGCTCAAGTCCGAAAATGACATCATCGTGCGGTTTGCCAAGGCGGCGGCCGAAGTCGCCAAGGCCGATTACCGCCGCACCCTCGAATCCCGCGAGAAGTTCCCGAAAGCCGTCTCCGACAGCGAGCTCGACCACGACCGGTTGACGGCCGAAAAGGCGGTCCTGGAGATCGAGCAGGCCGAGCACGAGTTCCAGACCGAGGGCATGACCGCCCAACTCAAGGAGAACGAATACGCCAAGGCCGTTCGCGGCGTCGAGCGGCGGAAGATCACCTCCCCCATCTCCGGCGTCGTCGTGCAGGTCAACCGCCGCCGCGGCGAATGGGTCGAGCCTGGCAATCCCGTCTTCCGCATCCTGAGGATCGACCGCCTGCGCGCCGAAGGCTTTTTGAAGGCCGAGCAGGCGAGCCGCAAGCTCGCCGGCCGCCGCGTCGTGCTGAAGGTCGATCTGCCCAACCAGCCGGGCGCGGAGTTTGAAGGGCGGCTGGTGTTCGTCAGCCCCGAGATCGACCCGGTGGGCGGCCAGCTCCGTTTCTGGGCCGAGATCGAAAACCGCGACATCGAGCTGAGCCCCGGCATGCAGGGCTCACTCACCATTCACGACGCACCGGCCCGGCTGGCCGAACGCGAAACGAAGGCTGCGAGCACATCCCAGCCCGACGACACGCCGTGATTCGGCGAGGAAGGCCCGCTCGGGCGTCTGCAGGGCGTGCGTTCGGCGGCTGGTAGTATCGCGTCACTCCAATTCCGACACGATCATGTCCGGATCGCGCGGCACCAGGCACTCGTGGAGCGGGTCGACGATGAAGTCCAGGTCTTCGAGCACCATGGCACCGATCAGCGCCGTATCGCGCTTCGGCTCGACGGCCGCGGCGAACGTCCCCGTTCGGCCGAGCAGCCGCACCTCTGCGTCGCGCACCATGGGCCGCGATGCCCTGCGGCCGTCGGCATAGCGCACGCGCGTCTTCCCGGACGACGGCAATCCAAGTTGCTTTACAACCGCCCCCGGCAGAACAAGCCGTGTGGCGCCTGTGTCGACGACGCCGCTCAGCGTCACCCGCCGCACGTCGCTTTCGGGAAGGCTCCCGCGCCTCGCCAGAATCACGTCTTCGTGGTTAGCAATATCGAATTCGACGCTGAATCGCCCCATGAGTGCTTCCCCCGATGTCATCGAACGAGCCTGAGAAATGCGACTGCTGATCGGGCCAATGCGTAAGCCATCATAGCTTCATGCCGACAGGCAGACGACGCAGGCATCTCGTGCCGCAACTTTACAACAGCTCGCGCAGATAAAAGTGGTGCGGGCCGAGCCGGCCGCCGTAGTTGCCGGCGGTGATCAGCGTGAGATGCTCGCAGGCGGCCGCCGCGTGCAACCCGCCGCGCATGGCGTGCGACACGCTCTCGGACGAGAGGCCGTCGACGACGATCTCGTACACAGCCCCCGTCCCTTCGGGGAGAGCACTGTCCGTGCGGCTGCGGAGCGTCGGGCAGAAGGCATGGTTCGTGCTGGCGTTGAGCGCCTTGTACTTGGAACCCACCTTGCTGCCGCTGCGGACGATGCCTCCCGGAAACGGAAGGATCACGTCCGGGCAGGCCCGCATGGCCCGCGCGGCCGTGACCGCGGCGGCCAGCGCGGCGGACTGCGTGCGGCCGCAGATCAACAGGTTCCCGCCTGCAACGCCCTTCACCGTGCCGAAGCGGTCTTCGCAGACGAACTCCCCGTCCATCACCGGGATCCGCCAGAACCGCCGCTCGCCGAGCCGCTTCGAGATCTGAAAGCCATCGCCGAAGTACCGCAGGCGGCCGCCCACGGGGATGCGTTTGTCCCGCGGCGTATCCGGCAGACCGTTGAAGCACGCCGTCGTCGGGCACGTCAGCACGCACTGGCCCACGCGGCCGGCGACCGCCGCGGCCAGCTTGTCGCGGCTGAAGGCGAACACGAGCACGCTCGCGCCGGGCCGGCCGTCCGGCGTGTCGTCCGCGGGGATTTCGCGTTCCAGCGCCGCCTCGGCGTCGCAGGCGATGACGCTGGTGGCGTGCCCCGCCATTTCGATGGCCGCCGTCCGCGCCCATTCGGCCGACACCGCCGTGATGATGGCCCGCGTGCCGACGATCGGAAACGCCTCGGCGAAAGTGTCCGCTACGGGGACGCCATTCAGGCTGAGCAAGTCGGCAGAGGCGCTGGCGCTCATCAGGTGTGCGCGTTTCTAAGATTCGTGGAATCGTTGGAGTGTAGTGTGGATTTCAATCCACACGGCAGATGTTCAATCGCATGTAAACGTCTGGAGAACTCGGCCGTGTGGATTCAAATCCACACTACCGGCTTTCGAGACGCACACGGTCATCAGGCAAGGATTTCGCGAAGGACGTGGCCGTGGACGTCGGTCAGACGGCGATCGATGCCGGCAGTGCGAAACGTCAGCCGTTCGTGATCGACGCCCAACAGGTGCAGGATCGTGGCGTGAATATCGTAGCAGTGGGTGGGGTTCTCGACCGCCCTCCACGACCATTCGTCCGTGGCGCCATACGTCGTGCCGCCGCGAATGCCCCCGCCGGCCAGCCAGTTGGTGAAGCCGAACGGGTTGTGGTCGCGGCCCTTCGCGCCCTGCGAACAGGGCATGCGACCGAACTCCGTCGTCCACAGAATTATGGTGTCGTCCAGGAGACCGCGCTGCTTGAGATCCTTCACCAGCGCGGCGCAGCCGGCATCCATGCCGCGGCCCAACACGCCGTGGTCCCGCTCCAGTTCTTCGTGGCTGTCCCAGTTGCGGCGGGGGAAGCCGTTGTCGGCCCCGCTCCACACCTGCACGAAGCGCACGCCGCGTTCCAGCAGCCGCCGGGCCACCAGGCAATTGCGGGCGAAGTCGGCATTCTCGGCATCGTCCATGCCGTACATCCGCTGGATGTGCTCCGGCTCCTCTGAGAGATCCAGCACTTCCGGCGCGCTCGACTGCAGCCGGGCGGCCATCTCGTACGAGCGGATGCGGGCTTCCAGGCGGCTGTCGTCGCCGCGCGAGTCGCGATGCCGCTCGTTCAGCGTCCGAAGCAAATCCTGCGCGTCGCGGTCGCTGTGCCCGGTGACGTAACCCTCCGGCGGGAACAGATCGGCGATCGGGTTCTCCGCGCTGGGACGGATCATCGTCCCCTGATGCGCAGCCGGCAGGAAGCCCGCGCCCCAGTTCTGCGGGCCGTTGGGCGCGAAGCCCCGCTTGTCGGGCAGCACGACGAACGTGGGCAAATTCTCATTCAAACTGCCCAGGCCATAGCTGATCCACGAACCGGCGCTGGGGAAGCCCGGCTGCACAAAACCCGTAGCCTGCATGAACGTCGCCGGCCCGTGCACGTTCGACTTCGAGACCATCGAGTGCACGAACGCCAGATCGTCGACGCAGCCGCCGAGCTTCGGCACCAGGTCACTCATCCACTTGCCGCACTCGCCGTACTGTTTCCAGCCCCAGGGTGAAGCGAAGCACTTCCCGGGCGTGGATTGGAACAGCTCAACCTTCTCGCCGGGATCCCAGTCTTCGCCGTTGCGTGCGATCAGGAGCGGCTTGTAGTCGAACAGGTCGCACTGGCTGGCGGCGCCGGACATGAAGAACTGCACGACCCGCTTCGCGCGTGGCGGATGATGCAATCCACCCTCTCGGCCGAGCTTTCCCGCGCGTGGAGCTTCGGCAAGAAGTCCGTCGCGCGCAAGCAGGGCCGAGAGCGCAATACCGCCGAGCCCGCCGCCGAGATGCCAGAGCATCTCGCGGCGGCTGAGAGTGTTTGGCGGTGAGGAACTGGCGCTGTCCACGCGGAGCTAGGCTTTGTCGGAAAACGCACACCAACCCGAAGCGCGAGCGAGGGAGAACGTGTTTCCCC
>JAHWKJ010000021.1 GCA_019347905.1 Planctomycetota bacterium | reverse complement strand
GGCTGGGCGTGGCGGTGGAGCGCGTGACGGAGCCGTCCGAGATCGTGCCGGCACTCCAGCGAGCGATCGCCGTTACGGGTTTCCAACCTCACCGGAAGAACGCCCCGCAGCCTTCGCAGTTGGACGCCCGGCCCGCGCTGGTGGAGTTCATTACCCGCGAAGAAACCCGGCTTTCCAAGCCGTGGTGAGGCCGTCGTAGTGTGGATTTCAATCCACGCGACGAGGTTTCTTGAGCCGGCCACATGCGATGGCCGTGTGGATTCAAATCCACACTACTGACAGCCGCGCCCGCAGGCTGGACAACGGCGCAATTCTGGGTAAGGTGTAACGATTCACGCGTTCGGGGTCAGGAATTTCCGGAGGTCCCCGTTGGCCGGCCACGACGGCCGTTCCCTTGGATCGCAAGACGCTGCAGCTTGATTTCAGCACCAGGCGGAGATCCTGGAAGGGCCGTTCGATGATCTGCGATGGGCACGCCGGGCGGCGCGTGCGCGCCGACGGCAAGTTCTTCCGCCTCGGGGACCGCGGCTGGTTCGCCCGAGGTTTTACCTACGGACCGTTCCGGCCGAACCGCGACGGCGAGTTTCTGCCCGACCGGCGGCGGATGCTGGACGACTTCGCCCACATGCGGGCGCTGGGGGCGAACACGATCCGCCTCTATCACGTTCCGTCGCCGGGGCTGCTGGATGATGCGCACGAGGCCGACCTCAAGCTCTTGATTGACGTTCCCTGGCAGAAGCACCGCTGTTTCCTGGAAGACTGGTCGGCGCGGGAAGAGGCGCGGGAGAACGTGCGGCGGGCGGCGCGCGATCTGGCCAATCACCCGGCCGTGTTTGCGCTCTCAATTGCCAACGAGTTGCCCGCCGATGTCGTCCGCTTCTATGGCCGCGGCCGCGTCGAGCGATTCCTCGACGAGCTGCTCGACCTTGCGAAGCAGGAGGCCCCGGAGTGTCTCACCTGCTTCGGCAACTTCCCCACGACCGAGTTCCTGCAGCCGGCCGGCGGCGACTTTGTGTGCTTTAACGTCTATCTGCACGATCCGGCCAGTGCGGTATCGCACTCCGTGAGCGCGTGCTGGATCATCTTTCTTCACGAACCTGGCCACGCTGGGACGCTATCTCGATCGCTTGCAGCATCTCGCGGGGAACCGGCCGCTCGTCCTGGGCGAGTATGGTCTCGATACCATCCGCGAAGGCGAACAGCACCAGGCGGACCTGCTCGAAGCGCACCTGCGCGAGGTCCACCGCCGCGGCCTGGGGGGCTCCTACGTCTTCGCCTTCACCGACGAATGGTTCACTGGCGGCCACGACATCGACAACTGGGCGTTCGGCGTCACACGCCGCGACCGCAGCGAGAAGCCCGCGGCTGATCGGCTGGAGCGGGTGTGGTCGCGGCTGGGCGAAGTGTCTCCGGCGGAAAACCTGCCGAAGGTCTCGGTCGTCGTCTGCTCGTACAACGGGGCGCGGACGCTCCACGAGTGCCTCGACTCGCTGATGCGGCTGAACTACCCCGATTACGAAGTCATCCTGGTCGACGACGGCTCGACCGACCGCACGCCGGAGATCGCTCGCGAGTTTCCGCAGGTGAAGTACATCGGCCAGTCGAACCGGGGCTTGAGCGCCGCCCGCAACGTGGGGGCGGCGGCGGCGGATGGTGAGATCGTCGCCTACACCGATGACGACTGCGTCGCCCACGAAGACTGGCTGTTGTATCTCGTCCGCGGCATGCAAGATCAGAACGTCGCCATGATCGGCGGTCCGAACATCTCGCCGCCCTCGGATGGGTGGACGGCCCGCTGTGTGGCAGCCAGTCCCGGCAACCCCAGCCACGTGATGTTCGACGACCGTCTGGCCGAGCATGTGCCCGGGTGCAACCTCGCCGTGCAGCGGGAGATGTTGTTCAAGCTGGGCGGCTTTGACGAGCGGTATCGGGCGGCCGGCGACGACGTCGACATCTGCTGGCGGTTTCTCGATGCGGGCTGCGACATCGGCTTTGCGCCGGGGGCTTTTGTCTGGCATCACCGCCGCAGCACCGCCCGTGCATACCTGAAGCAGCAGAAGGGCTACGGTCGGGCCGAGGGGATGGTGCAGTTCAAGCACCCGGCGAGGTTCAGCCGGCTGGGCCGCTCGCGGTGGAACGGAGTGATCTATGGTGAAGGGGCTGTCGGGCTGCCGGTCCTCAGCCCGCGGATCTACCACGGCCGCTTCGGTGCGGCGCCGTTCCAGACGGTTTACCAGTCGCACGAGTACAGCCCGTGGAGCTGGGTGCGCTCGCTGGAATGGCACGCGATTGCGGCGTTGTTCCTGGCCCTCGCCGTTCTGTGGCCGCCGCTCGTCGTCGCCGTAGGCGGCATGTGGTCGCTGACGCTGGGGAACGTCGTGTACTGCGCTTGGAAGGCCCCGCTGATGAACGGAGGCCCATGGTGGTGCCGCCCGCTCGTGGGCTTCTTCTATCTGGCGCAGCCGATTGTGCGCTCGTGGCATCGCGTGTGGTGGCGGCTGAAGCACAAGGGCCTGTTGCCGCCGCGGCCGTCGTCCGAAGCCAGAGCCGCATTGGGCGAGAGCAAGCGGATCGCCGCGAACGTCCGCGATCTGTACTGGGACAATCGGGAAGCCCGCGGCCGCGAGCAACTGCTCGAAGCGCTCGACCTCCATGCCCGCCGCGACGGCCGCAGCGGCGATTTTCACTGCCCCTGGTCCGCGTGGGACGTGAAGCTTACCGGCGACGTCTGGCACAACGTGGCGATCCGCACGGCCACCGAAGAACTCGGCTGGCCCAGGCGCTTCACCCGTGCCCGCTGGACCATCGAACCCACGCGCTTCGCCTGGGCGGCAACCATCGCCATCGGTCTGTGGTCGGCAGCGGCCGTCGCGGTTGGCTCCCTGTGGGGCTGCAGCGTCGGGTTGACCCTCGCCGTCTCGATGGCAGGATTCGTGGCGCTCAGCCGCCGCCGCCTGCACCGCCACACGGCCGGCTGGCTGTCGGAAGCCGCGGCCAGTGCGGCTCTGATTGAAGAACAGGTGGTTCCGGCCCAG
The DNA here is from genome assembly GCA_019347905.1 of Planctomycetota bacterium. Lineage (GTDB taxonomy): Bacteria > Planctomycetota > Planctomycetia > Planctomycetales > Planctomycetaceae > JAHWKJ01. The sequence continues at coordinate 20,820 of JAHWKJ010000021.1, read as the reverse complement.
CGCGCGGCACAAGTGCATCCGCAGCGGGAAGCGGCGGCCGAAGTGCTGTCACAGCCAGCGAGCTGAACATCTTGCCTCACAATCGGTTGCGAACTTGAAATCGCAAATTGCGATATCAAATCTGCCCCAGCCGATTTTGTCCTTTCGCCTGACGCAGCAAGAGCTTATGACTTTGAAATCACAATTTGTGATCTCAAATGGTGCCCCAGATCGAACTTTGACGTCGCAAATTGCGACATCAAAGCTCCAATCACGGTCGCTGGAATCATGGGAAGGAAACGCATCTCATCGAACCCGAAGGCCCTGCCGGCGGAGCAGATTCAGGATCGGATCCTGGTGGTCCGCGGCCAGCGGGTGATGATGGATTCGGACTTGGCGGAGCTGTACGGGGTGACGACGAGGCGTTTGAACGAGCAGGTGCGCCGCAATCGTGATAGATTCCCAGGCGATTTTGCGTTTCAGCTTACTCAGCAAGAGTTTACGAACTTGATGTCGCAAATTGCGACTTCAAGTTTTGGGTATGGAGGGCGTCGGAAACGTCCTTGGGCCTTCACCGAACACGGCGTCGCCATGCTCTCCAGCGTGCTTCGTTCGCCGGCGGCCGTGCGGGTCAATATCGAGATCATGCGCGCCTTCGTGCGGCTGCGGCGGCTGCTGGCGACGCCTGGCGAACTCGTTGAGCAGATCCAGAAGCTGGCGGAGACAGTGCAACTCCACGATGATCAGATCCAGACCATCACACGCGTCTTGCGCGAAATGATCCAGCCGGCCCCGGAACGCCCGAAGGGCCGCATCGGTTTTCGGCAGCCAGACCGCTCCTGACCTGACAACCGCACAGCGAATTCGTCATTCGGGCTTCGGCATTCTTTCGTCCTTCGGATTTCGTCATTCGCCATTCCCGTAGTTCATGTTCGCGAAATACCGCCGCCTCCTCCCCTTCGCGGCCCATCAGTGGCCGCTCATCGTGGCGATCGTCGGTCTGACGGCGATCACCACGGCCGTGGCGGTGCTGTACCCATGGCCGCTCAAGCTGCTGATCGACTATGCCTTGGGTGACGTCGAGCCGCCGGCGGTGCTGCGGGGGATCATCGAGTTCTTCGGTGCGGTCCCCGACGCGGTGACGCTGATCATAGCCGCCGGCGTGGCGTCGCTCTTGATCTTTGTCGTGGACTGCACTGTCAACTTCGCCCTGAGCTGGTCGTGGACGGCCGCGGGGCAGAAGATGGTCTACGACCTCGCCGCTCACGTGTTCGGCCGGCTGCAGCGGCTGAGCCTGCTGTTTCACAGCCGGCGCAGCGTCGGCGACTCGCTCGATCGGCTGGCGACCGACACGTTCTGCATCTACACCGCCGTCGAGTGTATCCTCGTTACGCCGGCCATGCAGGTGCTTTCTCTCGCAGGCATCACCGCCGTCGCCTGGACGCTCGACCCACGGCTGGCGCTGATTGCCCTGGCGTCGGCCCCGGTGCTGGCGATTTCGGCCCGCGTCTTCGGTGGGTGGCTGAAGCGGCACGCCCGCCGCAACCGCGAAGCCCAGGCCCAACTGGTGAGCCTGGTCCAGCAGACGCTCTCCGCCATGCCCCTGGTGCAGGCTTATGATGCCGCCGACCGCAACACGGCCCGTTTCGAGCAGCTCGCCGGCGAAGCCACGCGCGCCAGCCGGCAGAACGCACTGGCCGGCAAGCTCGTGACGCTGCCCGGCGGCCTGACATCGGCCCTTGGAGCGGCGCTGATCCTGGTCTTCGGCGGCCAGCGTGTGCTCGCCGGGGCCATGACCGTCGGCAGCCTCGTCGTCTTCCTCGCCTATCTGAAGGCGATGGAAAAGTCGTTCGAGAAGCTCTTCCAGACCTGGACCAAGCTGAAAACGGCCGAGGCGAGTCTGGAGCGCGTGCTGGAAGTGCTCGACGCTCCGGAGATGGTGCGTGATGCGCCGAATGCCATCGCGCTGCCACGCCGTGGGGCGGCGAAGGGTCCAGGGACAAGGGTCGAGGGACAAGCGCCAAGGGTGGCTCGAGGGTCGAGGGTCGAGGGTCGAGGGTCGAGGGCCAGCGGAGGGTCGAGAGTCGAGAGTCGAGGGTCGAGAGCCAGAAAGATCCCAGACACCGCTTGCGTCTGGCCCTCAACCCTCAACCCTCAACCCTCAATCCTCCGGCCGCATCGCTTTCGAAAGCGTCACCTTTGGCTATGAGCACGACCGCCCTGTGCTGAGCGACCTCAGCCTCGACGTCCGTCCCGGCGAAAGCATCGCCCTCGTCGGTCCCACCGGCGCCGGCAAGAGCACGCTCGTGTCGCTCATCCCGCGGTTCTTCGACCCGTGGCAGGGCCGCATCACGTTAGATGGCTTCGATCTTCGCGAGGTCAAACTGGCAAGCCTGCGTTCTCAGATTGCGATCGTGCTGCAGGAGCCGTTTCTGCTGCCGCTGACGATTGCCGAGAACATTGCCTACGGCCGTCCCGAAGCCACGCGCGACCAGATCGAAGCCGCGGCCCGCGCGGCCCGCGCGCACGACTTCATCGAGAAACTGCCCGAGGGTTACGACGCCGTCATCGGCGAACGCGGGGCCACGCTTTCGGGCGGCGAGAAGCAGCGGCTGTCGATCGCCCGTGCCCTCGTGAAAGACGCCTCCGTCGTCATCCTCGACGAGCCGACCTCCGCCCTCGACGTGCACACCGAGTCGCTGCTGCTGGAAGCCGTCGAACGCCTCACCGCCGATCGAACGACGTTCGTCATCGCCCACCGCCTCTCGACGATCGAGCGCGCCGATCGCATCATCGTCCTCGACGGCGGGCGCATTGTTGAAACCGGTACACACGCCGAACTGTCGCGCGCCGGCGGATTGTACGAGCGATACCACAAGCAGCAGGTGGCTCCCGCGCACGCCGCGCTCCCCTCCGGCTCGCGGCGAAACGACTCGTGGTTGTGGCTCAACCAATCGCAGTCGCGGCCGAATGGGGAGGCGGCGCCATGAAAGGCTCGCCCATCCGCCTGAAGCCGCTTGTGCTGCCGCACGGGAAGGGGCTGGCCGGAGTCGTCGCGCTGGTGCTCGTCGGCATCCTCCTCGGCCTGCTGACGCCGTGGCCGCTCAAGCTGGCGATTGACTCGGTGCTCGGCGGACAGCCGCTGCCCGGAGGCTTCGGCTGGCTGCGTCACTTGCCGGGGGCCTCCACGGCGGGCGGGCTGCTCGTCTGGCTGGGAGCCTGCGGCGCCGCGATTTTTCTCGCTCACTGGACGGTGCAACTCGTTCAGTCGGCCCTGCAAACCGCCGTCGGCAGCCGGCTCACGTATGCGCTGGCCGCCCACGTCTTTGATCGACTGCAACGCCTGCCGCTGTCTTTCCATCACCGCCAGGCGACGGGCGACCTGGTCCGCCGCGTGTCGCACGACGCTACCTGCCTGCAGCAGGTGGTGTTGGGAGTCGTCGTGCCCGCGGTGACGGCTGTCGGCACGCTGGGAGCGATGGCCGTCATCCTGTGGAACCTGGACCCGGTCCTGACGGGAATCGCCCTCATGGTCGCTGTGCCGCTGGCCGCGATCATTCGCTGGTGCCTGGGGCCGGTGAAGGAGCGCAGGTACGAGCAGCGGCAGCTCGAAGGCCAGATGATGGCGTTCGCCGAACGCACACTGACGACGCTGCCGGCGGTGCAGGCGTTCGGCCGAGAAGATTTGGAAGAAACTTCGTTCCGGCAGCTCTCGAAGCACACCCTGCGGGCTTACCTCCAGGCCCTGGTGGCCCAATTGCAGTTCGGCGCCCGCGTCAATGGGACACTGGCGCTGGGGACCGCGGTGGTGATGGTGCTGGGGGGTCTGCGGGTTCTCGAAGGGGCATTGACGGTGGGCAGCCTGCTGGTCTTCCTGGCTTATGTGCACGCGCTGTATGCGCCGGTTGCGGAACTTGCGCACCTGTCGACCGGCTATGCGACTGCGGCCGCCGGTTTCCGCCGCGTGAGGGAAGTGCTGGACGAAGCGAGTCGAGAGTCGAGCGTCGAGAATCGAGAGCCAGCGGTGGGTCGAGGGACAAGGGTCGAGGGACAACGGCCGGAAACCTTCTCAGTTCCCCTTGCATCTGTCCCTCAACCCTCAACTCTCAACCCTCAACCATCCGGCTGCGTCCGCTTCGAGAATGTCACGTTCGGCTATGAACCGAACCGGCCCGTGCTCCAGGACATCACCCTCGAAGCCCGCCCCGGCGAGATGATCGCGCTCGTCGGCCACACCGGCGCCGGCAAGAGCACGCTGGTTTCGCTGATCCCGCGGCTGTTCGACCCGTGGGACGGCCGCGTTTTAATCGACGGCGTCGATGTCCGCGACTTTTCGCTGTCCGAACTCCGCTCCCGGATTTCCATCGTTCTGCAGGATCCTTACCTGCTGCCCTTGTCGATCGCAGACACGATCGCCTGGGGCGCGCCCGGCGCGTCGCGGCGGCGCATCGAAGCGGCGGCCATCGCTGCCAATGCCGATGAGTTCATCCGTCGCCTGCCGGCCGCTTACGAGACGGTGATCGGCGAGCGGGGCTGCACGCTATCGGGCGGACAAAAGCAGCGGCTGGCGATCGCCCGCGCCTTGTGCCGGGATGCCGACGTGGTCATTCTGGATGAACCGACCGCCGCACTGGACGCATTGGCCGAGGGATCGCTGATGGAGTCGTTCGAGCATCTGACGCGCGAGCGCACGACATTCGTCATCGCCCACCGGCTCTCCACGATCCGCCGGGCGGACCGCATCGTCGTGCTGGAGAACGGGCGGCTTGCCGAGCTTCCGATCGACACGCAGGCAGCCGGCACCGACGGCAAACACGTCCTTTGGCAAGTGGGGCAACGCGGCGATGGCCTGGCACGCTTCGATGAGCGAGTTCCGTTTTCCCGACACGCCGCGGCTCTCCTCGGCACTGAAGGCGGCGGTCGTCACGACGATGCCGCAGGTCTCGACCCTGGAAATCCGCAGTCGCTCGGAGAATCCACTCGCCAGCACCTCGCCCAGTGAGATTGCGGCGTGCCTGATCGACGGCGAAGAGCGGTCGGTGTTTTGCAAGTATGGCCCGGCCGGCGTGGATGCCCACGTCCAGGATCATCGCTTTGGGCTGGTGTATGAGGCGCTGATTTTCCAACGTGTGCTGTGCAGGCTGCCTGTTTCCGCCCCGCGCTGCTTTGGCACCTATGCGGATCCGAGCGGCTGGATGTGCCTGTTTCTCGAATACGTTCGAGGTGCAAAGCGAATCAACAAACTCCCCACGCAGGAGGGCCTGGTTCGGGCCGCCGAGTGGATCGGCAGCTTTCACGCGCTCTGCGACGCAGATGCGGGCTCCGGTCGTTTGGGATTATGCGTCCATAGTGCCGCCTACTACCGCGACTGGCTCGCCCGGACTGGACGACTGGCCGCCGAACTCCCCAAGGCGGATGTGTGGGTTGCGGACGTTTGCCGGCGAGCCCAGTCCCGACTGGTTCCACTGCTAATGTCCGCGCGGCCGACCATCGTGCATGGCGAATACTACCCACACAACATCCTTGCGCTGAACGGCTCCGTCTTCCCCATCGACTGGGAAACGGCGGCCGTCGCCGCGGGAGAACTCGACCTCGCCAGCCTGACCGACGGCTGGCCGACCGATGTGGTCGCAGAGTGCCGCGAGATCTATGCGAGCACGCGGTGGGGCTCGGCCACTCCGCGGGACTTCCAGCAGCGACTGGCCGCCTGCGAACTCTACTGGAGTCTGCGATGGCTGGGACGAGCGCTCGGCCACGCGGAGAGCGACGCCGCGCGGGCGCGGCTCGAGCACATCGAGCGGATGGCGGCTGAGTTTTCCTTGCTCTAAGCAGCCGGTGAATCTCGAATGCTTCGACTGGTCGTGCTTGGCATGATGGGCCGCTGCCCCTTCGGCGGGCAGACGTGGCTGTACCTCAACTGGCTGCGGGCCCTCTCGACGCTGGGCCACGAGGTCTGGTACATCGAGGACGACTGTCCCTGGCCCTTTCATCCCCTGCAGAACAGTCCCTCGGACGATTGCTCCTACGCGGTGGCGCATGTGGCGAGTTGCCTGGAACGCATCGGCCTGCCGGACCGCTGGGCCTTCCGCCTGGGCGACCGTCCCGATGCCTGCTGGGGCCTGTCGCTGGCGCGCCTGCACGAGTTGTATCGCACCTGCGATGCGCTCCTGAATGTCTGCGGAGCGACGCTGCTGCGCGACGAGCAGCGGGCCGCCCGCGTGCGCGTCTATCTGGAAACCGATCCCGTCACCGCCGAACTGCGGCTCGCGCGCGGCGACCGCCGCATGCGGCGGATGTTCTCCGACCACAACCGCTTCGTCACCTACGGCGAGAACTACGGCAGCGACCGGTGCAGCGTGCCGCTGCACGGCATCGACTGGAAGAAGACCAGGCAGCCGATCGATCTCGAGTTGTGGCCGATGACATTCGACCCGCAGGCGACACACTTCACGACCATCGGCAATTACCGCCAGCAAGGCAGCGACGTCGAGTACAAGGGTGAAGTCTACCGCTGGAGCAAGCATCACGAGTGGGAGAAATTCCTCGATCTTCCGAGGCGAGTCGAGCAGAGCTTTCAAGTGGCCCTCAAAGTCGACGAGCAGCAAGATCGCCGGCGGCTGCGCGCCCACGGGTGGCAACTGAGGTGCCCCGTGGGCATGTCGCTGGATACCTTTGGCGCCTATCCCAACTATTTCCGCCGCTCGCGGGCAGAGTTCTCGGTGGCCAAAGATCAGAACGTGCGGCTGTGGAGCGGCTGGTTCAGCGAGCGCGACGTCTGTTACCTGGCCACCGGAAAACCCGTTGTCGCCCAGGACACCGGTTTCAGCGACATCCTGCCGACGGGAGAAGGGCTGTTTGCCGTCTCGACTGTGGATGAGGCGGCGGCAGCGGTCGAAGCGATCAACCGCGACTATGAGCGGCAGTGCCGCGCGGCCCGCGAGATCGCCCGCGAGTACTTTGCCGCCGATCGCCTCGGGCCGCAGTTGCTCGAAGCGATCGGTCTGTCCTGAAACGACCGGCGAGCGCGCAAAATTCGCCCGGAGGTGATGAGCTATGGATCGGCAGGCGATCGACCGCAAGGCGGCGAACTTCTTCGATGAGCTCTGGCGCAAGCCCGATGCCTGGGAGTTCGAGACCTCGGACTACGAGCAGCGCCGCTTCGCACGGCTGGCGGAGTTCCTCGCCGGCAGGCGCTTCGGCCGAGTTCTGGAGATCGGCTGCGGCGCCGGTGCATTCACGCGGCGGTTGGCCGCGGTTTCCGAATCGGTCGTTGCGCTGGACGTGTCGGAAGAGGCAATTGCCCGCGCCGCCAGCCAGCGCAACGGTCTGGAACACGTCGTTTTTCGCCGGGCGAACGTCATGGGGTTGGACGTGTGCGCCGAGGGGCCCTGGGATCTCGTCGTGCTGGCCGAGACCATTTACTACCTCGGCTGGCTGTACCCGTTTTTCGACGTGGCCTGGCTGGCGGGCCAACTGCACGAGTCGACCGCGTTCGGCGGAAGGCTCCTGTTGGCCAACACGCAGGCCGTCTGCGAGGACCTGCTCATCCTGCCCTGGCTGATTCGCACGTACCGCGACCTGTTCGTGAATGTCGGTTTCACAATCGAAGCCGAGGAAATTTACCGTGACGCCAAGAACGACTTTCCGCTGGAGATCCTCAGCACGCTGTTTCAAAAAACATGAAGTTTGTCATCTTCAACGCGGACGACTTCGGCCTGTCCGACGGCGTCAACCGCGGCATCGTCGAGTGTCACCGGCAGGGCGTCGTCACCAGCGCCAGCCTCATGGTGCGTGGGGCTGCGGCCGGCGCAGCCGCTGGCTATGCGCGCTCGCATCCGCGTCTCAGCCTGGGCCTGCACATCGACCTGGGGGAGTGGGCCCTGCGAAATGGCGAGTGGGAACCTGTGTACCAGGTGGTCGATGTGGCCGAAGAGACAGCGGTCCGTGAAGAGATCGAGCGCCAGTTGCACGAGTTCGAGCGGCTCACCGGCCGCCCGCCCACGCACGTCGATTCGCACCAGCATGTGCATCTCCGCGAGCCGGCCCGCTCGCTGGTCGTGACGCTCGGAGAACGGCTGGGCGTGCCGGTGCGGCACTTTTGCGACCGCATCCGCTACAACGGCGACTTCTACGGTCAGGATGCAGAGGGCCGGCCGCTGCCCGCACACATCTCGCCCGCGGCACTCGTGCGGACGATTCGAAAGCTGCCGGAGGGCATCACCGAGTGTTGCTGTCACCCGGGCTACGCACAGGATCTGCCGACGATGTACGCGACCGAGCGGGAAGTCGAAGTGCAAACGCTGTGCGACCGTCGGATACGCGATTGCCTGGAAGCCGCCGGCGTTCGTCTGATCTCGTTTGCGGAGGTGGATCCATGAAGGCGCTCGTTGCCGGCTGGTTCAGTTTCGAGCAGATGGGCGCCACGGCCGGCGACCTGATGGCCCGCGACGTCGTCTGCGACTGGCTCCGCGAGGCAGACGTGGCCTGCGACGTGGCACTTGCGCCACCGTTTGCAGGCGGAGTGAATTGGCAAACTGCCGATCCAACGATTTATTCGCACGTGCTGTTCGTGTGCGGACCGTTCGGCAACGGTGAGCCGGTGGGCGGATTTCTCGAACGTTTCGCCGGAAAGCGGCTGATCGGCCTCGACCTGACGATGCTGCAGTCGCTCGACGAGTGGAATCCCTTCGATCGGCTCTGGGAGCGCGACAGCAGCCGGGCAACGCGCCCGGACCTGGCCTTTCTGGCACGCCAGCCGAGTGTTCCGGTCGTAGGGACGGTGCTGATCCATCCGCAGCCGGAGTACGGCGAGGACGACCGGCACCGCGAGTGCAATGCCGCCATAGAGCAACTCGTTAACGCGAAGGCCATCGCGGCTGTGCCCATCGACACGCGGCTTGACGAGAATGCGACGGGGTTGCGGTCGGCGGCCGAAGTGGAATCGCTGATCGCCCGGATGGACGTGGTCTTGACCACGCGGCTGCACGGGATGGTGCTGTCGCTGAAGAATGGCGTGCCGCCGGTGGTGATCGATCCTGTGGCCGGCGGTGCCAAGATCGTTCGTCAGGCGCGCGTGCTGAACTGGCCGCACGTGTTCACACCGGAGACAGTCTCCCCCGCCGCGCTCGCCGCCGCCTTTGAAGAGTGTCTGTCGGTGCCGGCTCGACAGGCGGCGCAGCGGTGCGCCCAGCGAGCGGCTGCCGTTCTGGAAGCGGTCCATCGGGAATTCGTTTCCGCCATGGCGACGTCTCCCAGGATGTGAGGTTGTGGACGATGCGTATTCTGCTGGGCTCCTATATGGTGCGGTATCCGCTGGGCGGGATGATGTCCTGGGTCCTGCAGTACCTCTCGGGACTGGTGAAGCTGGGCCACGACGTGTTCTTTGTCGAAAAGGCCGGGTATCCCAACTCCTGCTTCGACCCACAAACGAACAGCATGGGGGACGACTGCCGCTACGGCACGCGGATCGTCGCCGGTCTGCTCGCCCGACTCGGACTCGAGCGCAAGTGGTGCTATGTTGACGCGGCCGGCGCCTATCACGGGTTGGCGCGTGCGGCGGTGGAAGATGTGTTCCGCACCGCCGACGTCTTCCTCGATATGGGAACGCACGGGAGCTGGCTGCCCGAGGCGGAGCAGACCGGCTGCCGCGTGTTGATCGACGGGGAGCCGGGCTTCACGCAGATGAAGATGGCCGCGCGGCTGGCACGGGGAGAGACGTTGCCGGCCTACCACGACTATGTCACGACCGGCCGCAACATTGGCACCGAGCGTTCGAGCGCGCCGAGCGCCGGGCAGACGTGGCGGCACATCTGGCACCCCGTGGACGTCGAGAAGTTCCCAGTTGTGTCGCCGGCCGCCGCGGCTCGCGTCACGACGGTGATGCACTGGCAGTCGTACGAGCCGCTTACCTACGAAGGCCGCGTCTACGGACATAAGGATGTCGAATTCGACAAGTTCTTCGACCTGCCGAGCCATGTGGCGACGGAGCTGGAGGTTGCCGTCGGGGGCCCGCACACGCCGGCGGAGAGGCTGCGGCAGGCGGGTTGGCACGTGCGCGACGCGCATCACGTGACGCGGTCGTTCGATTCGTTCGTCGAGTACGTGCAGGATTCCCTGGCCGAATTCAGCGTCTGCAAGAACGGCTTTGTGGCGACAAACAGCGGCTGGTTCAGCGACCGCAGCGCCGCATATCTTGCCAGCGGCCGGCCGGTCGTCATGCAGGATACGGGCTTCAGCGACCATCTGCCGACCGGAGCCGGCCTGTTCGCCGTCCGCACCGTCGAAGAGGCGGCGGATGCGCTGGACGCGATCCGGGGCGATTACCGGCGGCATTCCGCCGCGGCTCGCGCCGTCGCGGAAGAGCACCTGCAGGCAGAGACGGTCCTCGGAGAGTTGATTCGTGATCTCGGCGGCTGAACGATTGCGAGTGCTGGTGTTGGGCTACGTCGTCCGCTGCCCCCTGGGCGGCATGGCGTGGCACTACCTGCAGTATGCGCTCGGCCTGGCCCGGCTGGGCCACGATGTCTACTTCCTCGAGGACAGCGACGACTATCCGGGTTGCTACGATCCGGTGCGGCACGTCACCGACACCGATCCGACCTGCGGGCTGAAGTTCGCCGACGACGCTTTCCGCCGGATCGGGCTGCCCGACCGGTGGGCCTATTTCGACGCCCACACCCGTCAATGGCAGGGGCCCTGCGCGGGCTTCGCTGTCGAGTTGTGTGAGTCGGCCGACGTGCTGCTCAACGTTTCCGGATCGGTCCCGCTGCGGGGACCGCTGAGGGAGGTCGAGCACCGCGCCTGGATCGACACCGATCCGGTCTTCACGCAGATCCGCCATCTGTGCGACCCGGGGTTCGCCGCCAAGATCTCTGCTCACACGGCGTACTTCACGTTTGGCGAGAACGCCGGCACTGCCGGCAAGAGACTTCCTGACGACGGGCTGGTGTGGCGGCCGACGCGCCAGCCGGTCGTGCTCGACGTGTGGCCGCACGCGAAAGCTTCGCGCCGGAACGTGCTGACGACCGTCATGCAGTGGGATAGCTACCCGGCCCGCGAGTTCGGCGGCGTGCGCTATGGGATGAAATCCGACTCCTTCCAGCTCGTGCTCGACCTTCCGTCGCGCACGGACGCAGAATTCGAACTGGCTTTGGGCAGTCCGACGGCGCCGCGCGAGTTGCTCCGTTCGCACGGCTGGCGGATCATCGATCCGCTCCAATGCACGCGCGATCCCTGGACCTACCAGCGGTACCTCCTCGATTCGCTGGCGGAGTTCAGCGTCGCCAAGCACGGCTACGTGGTCTCGAACAGCGGCTGGTTCAGCGAACGCAGCGCGTGCTATCTCGCCTGCGGACGGCCCGTCGTCTGCCAGGACACCGGGTTCTCCGCGCACCTGCCTACGGGCGAAGGATTGTTCGCCTACCGCACGGTGGACGAAGCCGTTGCGGCCGTCGACGAGGTGCGCTCGCGCTATGCGTTCCATTGCCGACGGGCCCGAGAGATCGCGGAGGAGTATTTCGACTCCGGCCGGATCCTGTCCGACTTGTTGCGGTCGGTGCTCGAGGCGCCGGCGCCTTCAACACGCGCGGCCGCCCCATGAACGATCGCGCCGACCGAGTGGCAGGGGGTCAACCGGTTGCTAAAGCGCGGCGCCGCCTGCGGATCGCTTTCTTCGACTACCCCGACGTCTTCGAAGACTTCTACCCGCACTACGGCGTCGATCGCGAACGCTTCGCCACCCAGTGGGCCGACACCGGCAACCATGCGTTCGTCTCGCTACTCCAGGAGCGCGTCGGCGACGTGACGTGGTACGTGCAGTCGCTGGAGGGCCCCGCCTTCAGCGAATGGCACCGCGTCGTTGGCTGCCGCGTCCGCTTCGTGCCGTCGGCGACGTTGCACCGCCGGCTGTGGCGGGCCTTCTACCTGCCGAAATGCGCTTGGCGCTGGCGCAGCTTCTGGCGGCCCTTCGCCACGCTGGCTTCGTACCTGGCGCCCGCGTCGCTGGCGCTGTGGCAGGCGCTGCGCGAGGACCGGCCGGATTGTTTTTTTGTGCAAGACTACGGCTCCGGCCGTTTCGACATGCTGCGGCTGATCTCGGCCGCGCTGGGTGTCCCTCTGGTGGCCCTGCATGCCGGAAGCCATCCGGACCGCTATCTGGGACGGCTGGTCCGCTACTGGACGCTGCGGCAGGCGGATGCGATCGTGGCCTCCAGCCGCGAAGAGTTACACAGGCTCGCCCGCCGCTTCCGTGTTTCGCCGGATCGGCTGGAAGTGATTCTTACGCCGATCGACACCGCCGTGTATTCGCCACGCGACCGCAGCGCGGCGTGTCGCGCAGCCGGACTGGATTCGAGCCGCCGGTATCTTTTGTTCATGGGACGGCTGGATAACAGCGTGAAGCGTCTCGACCTGCAGATCGACGCGCTGGCCTGCGTGGCATCTCGGCACCCGGACGCCGATCTGCTGATCGCCGGGGATGGTCGCGACGCGCCGCGAGTTCGGGAGTGGGCCGAGTCGCGGTGTCCGGGGCGGGTACGATTCCTGGGCTGGGTATCCGATGCGACGAAGAAGGCGAATCTGTACAACGCCGCGGAATGCCTGCTGCTGCCCTCGATGCGCGAGGGCTTCCCGACCGTGGTCGGCGAGGCGCTCGCGTGCGGCACGCCCGTGATCGGCTCGCGCGTGGGCGGAATCCCGGAAGTCATCGAGGCGGGAAAGACGGGATGGCTCGTGCCTCCAGGCGACGGCACCGCCCTCGCCCGCGGTGTGGCCGAGGTGCTGGATGACCGGAACGCGACAGCTTCGATGCGGATGTGCGCGCGGTCGACCGCGCTCAGCCGTGTTGCTCCGCGTGCCGTCGGGGACGCCCTAGCACGGTTGGTCGGCCGGGTCTGCCGGGAGCGGGCTCGGCGGTGGCGCTGAATGGAGTTTTCTTCCCCGGCCAATGCATCGCGGGGCACGGTGATTCGGATCGAGAGGAGATCCCGTGGACGACGATTCTGTGTTGCACGCCGTACTACTCGCTTCGCGGCGCGAGCTCGATCCGGCGCGCCGCGTGTGGGGGACCGGGGGCTGGCGGCCTCCGGAAGAGCGGGAAGCCCTCGACTGGCTGACGCTCGTCCGCCTCCTGGGCTGGGATGTCGACGTGCGGTACCTCGAGGACTCGCCGGAGGCATGGACGATGGGTACGGGCTGCCGGGTGGTGATTGCCGCCTGCGACCCGGACGAAGTGTCGCCGGCTGTCGCGTCGTGGCTCGAGGACGCCGCCGATCAGCGGCCGGTTGTCGTGATGCAGCGAGCAGTGTCGCAAGTTGGTCTCGAAGCACCGACTGCCGGCGGAGTCCCACCGATCGCGCCGGACATCATGTCTGGCGGCCGGGAGATTCTGTGGACTGGACCTGGCAGCGCGGCGAGCTGGCGCCCCCGTCGAGCGATTCGCTGGGAACCGCTGCCCGCGCCGAACGAAGACCGTGTGTGGGCGACGTTCGACGGGAGGCCGGTGATCCTCGCCCTCGCCCGTGCCAGCGGATGGATGGTGAAGCTCGCGTTTCACCCCAGCGCAGCTCGCGATGCCGATGGGGCCGCGACCGACCTGTTGCGGCATCTGCTGCTGTCGGCCTGTGCGCCGCCTCTGGCCGCCCTCGACTTCGCGAACACGATGGTTTTGCGGATGGATGACCCCGGCGGTGCACAAAACGTCTACAGCCGGGGGTGGTCTTATCCCAAGCTGGACGAATCCGCCTGGGCAGCGATCGGAGACGTGTTGACGCGCTTTGGCGGACGATTGTCGATCGGCTACGTGGCCGGCTGGGTCGACGACGGCGATGCGGCGCGGGGGCGCCTGAGGGTTGGTGGCGTGGATGTGCCGCGCCAACCCGGTGCGGTCTATCCTTCGCGGCTGGTCGAGTATCGCGACGTGTGCGGCGCGGCCCCCGGCACCGTGCACGACTACGCCGCCGAATTCCGGGGCATTCAATACTTGCGGGACAAGAACCTCGCCGAGGTCGAGTTGCACGGCTACACCCACATCCATCCGGATCGCGAGGCATGGCTTGCCGCCGCGGACCGGGAAACGGCGACGCGCTGGTATCGCGAACTCGGCCTCGCTGCCGCGTCGGCACTCGCGGCTCGCCCGGACCGCGAACATCCGCTGGCGCTGGCCGTCGAGGCCATTCAGAGAGCTTTCGGCTGCACACCGACCACCTTGATCCCTCCCGGCGATGAGTGGACCGACGCCGTCCTGCAGCGGGCGCTCGATCTGGAACTGACACTGGTGGCGAGCTACTATGTTGCCCTCCGGCACCGGGGCCGTTTCTGCTGGGCGACGCACCTCGAGTCGCCCTACCTCGACCGCCCGGAGGCCCGCTGGCTCGATGCGCATCTGCCGGTGGTCGGCTATTTCCACGACCGGGAGCCGGCCCTCGAAGGGCCGCAGTGGTTCGAGCGGTGGCTCTCCGGCTGGAGGACGGGCCGGGGCGTCCATTCCCCGGCTGTCGGCTGGCCGCAGTGGTTCGAGCGGTGGCTCTCCGGCTGGAGGGCATGCGGAGCCGAGCGTTTCATCGATTTCCGGGAGCTGTCGGCCGCGCTGGCCATGCGTTTTCGAGCGGCTGGCGCGCGAATCTGCGTGGTTCATCCGCAGCCGTCGGCGTTTCCGACGGGGCGCCATGTTCCAGTCATCGTTCGAGAGCGCGGCCAATTTACAGAGGAACTTGCCGTCGATTGGACCGCGCCCGTCGCGCGTTTCGTGCAGCGTTGACGATGCTTCGCCGCCGGCGATATCATGCACCCTCGTCAATCCGGGTGGACTGCGCAAAGAACACCGGATGGCCGCGCACCGACGTGAGTCTGCCGCCATGATTTGCCGCACTATTCGTCGCCCCGCGTCGCCCCTTCCGCGGGGCGGGTTCACGCTCATTGAGCTCCTGGTGGTGATCGCCATCATCGCGATCCTGATTGCGCTGCTTCTGCCGGCGGTGCAGCAGGTGCGCGAGGCGGCGCGGCGGGCGCAGTGCAAGAACAACCTCAAGCAGATCGGCTTGGCGCTCCATAACTTCGAGGAGATGCACGGCAAACTGCCCGCGGGGGCGGTACGGCAGGGCGGCGGCATCAACCGCGGCTCAATTTTCGTCTACCTGCTGCCGATGCTGGAACAACCGGCGATCTACAACGCCTTCGATTTGCGGCAGACGGACGTGGATGGAACGCTGCTGCCGACGGGCGAACCCGCGGGATCGAAGAAGATTCCCTCGCTGTTCTGTCCCAGCGACAGCCATGCCGAGCTGTACTTCGGGCTGGCGACGCACAACTACGCGGCCTCGAACGGGCCGACGGAAGTCTGGGATAATTCGTCTTGTTCGTGCAACCATCCCTGGCAGGGGCTGGCGACGGCGCCCATCGACGATCCCGGACTGGCTGTACGAGGATGACCGCGTGCTGGCCCAGCTGGCAGGGGCTGGCGACGGCGCCCATCGACGATCCCGGCGATTACGCCGGCGCGTTCACCCGGACAGGGCGGCAGACCCGGCTGGCGGAAGTCACGGACGGACTCACGAACACGATCTTCTTCGGCGAGGTGCGGCCCGAGTGCTCGGTGCACATCCGCAACGGCTGGGCGACCACCAACAACGGCAACGGCTACTGCACCACGCTGATTCCCATCAACTTCGACACCTGCAACGACAGCGCCCCCGACCCCTGCAACCGCTCGTGCAATTGGAATACGGAGGTCGGCTTCAAGTCGTCACACACCGGCGGCTCGCACTTCCTGCTGGGTGACGGAAGCGTGCGGTTCATCTCCGAGACGATCAACCACCAGATGTACCAGCACCTCGGCGCAAAGGCCGACGGCCAGGTGGTGGGCGAGTTCTGAATCGCCGATATTGTGGCGGCCAGCCCGTGTAGCCGCGTCCCCACGGGACGCGCGTGAGCGCGCGTCCCGTTGGAACGCGGCTAGACAAACGGGGCCACTCCGACGCTCGTGGAGCTTGCAAGTCGGCGTGGCGGCTCGCATAATTCCCTTTCCCCCCACGATAGGATCGGCGACCTTCAGGAGAGTTCTCGCGCATGGCGATGCTGAGTCGGCAGGAAATCCGCAAACGGCGGAAGAAGCGGGCCCGGTTGAAGAAGAAGCTGCGCTGCCGCTTCTGTCCCGACGGCTGCGACAACTCTCCGCGGCCGGTGTACGTCGACTACAAAGACCTGAAGACGCTGCGGGGCATGATCGACCGCGAGGGCCACATCCTCGCCCGCCGCCGTACGGGAAGCTGCGCAAAGTACCAGCGGGCCGTCCGACGGGCGATTCTGCGGGCGCGCTTCATGGGGCTTTTGCCCTTCGTGTCGGAGGAATAGCGCGGCGCCGCCAGCGTCGCCAGTGCGTTTAGCCGCGTCCCAGCGGGACGCGAGCCCCCGGCGTCCCGCTGGGACGTGGCTAAACAGTCGAACCGGCGAATCGCGGCTCAACATTCGACTCGCGGCGCGTGGCCGCCTCCATGATCCGCTGCTCGGTGAACTCCGCTCGCGCGAGTTCCGCGGTCACGCGGCCTTCGCACAGGACCAGCATCCGGTCGCACAGGGCAATCAGTTCCGGCAGCTCGCTGGAGGTGACGATGATTCCCAGCCCGCGGCGGCAGAGGTCGTCGACGATCCGGTAGATCTCCGCCTTGGCCCCCACATCCACCCCGCGGGTAGGGTCGTCCAGCAGCAACACCTTCGGCTGCGTGCGGAGCCAGCGGGCGATGATGCACTTCTGCTGGTTGCCGCCGCTGAGGCTCATCACCGGGGCGTGGGGTCCGGCCGCCCTCACACCCAAAAGCGCCATCGAATCGACGGCCAGCCGCCGCTCTGTCCGCCGGGAGATCAGGCCCGCCCGTGAAGCCTCGTCCAGCGTGCACGTGGTAATGTTCTCGCGAACGTTCATGTGGGCGAACAGGCCCAGCCGCTTGCGGTCTTCCGTCACCAGCGCGACGCCCGCCTCGAGGGCTTCAGCCGGATGTTGAAACTTCACCTCGCGGCCTTCCAGCCGGATGACGCCCTGCGGGGCCGCGGCACTGGTGCCGAACAGGCATTCCAGCAGTTCGGTCCGCCCCGCGCCCATCAGGCCGGCGAGGCCCAGCACCTCGCCTTTGCGCACGTGGAAGCTCACATCCTTGAGCCGCCACTGGCGGGCATGGCCGGTCCAGGGCAGCGAGAGCTGCTCGACCTGGAGCACAACGTCGCCCGCATGGCGGTCCCGACCGATTTCCACCTCTTCGATCTCGCGGCCGACCATCAGGTGGGCGATTTCGCGGGGCGACGTTGCGGTGCGGTCGAGCGTCTGCACCAGCCGCCCGTCGCGCAAGACCGTAATGCGATCCGATAGGCGAAAGACTTCGTCGAGCTTGTGCGAGATATAGAGGATCGTGACGCCGCGGCTGCGCAGCCGCTCGATGACGCCGAACAGCCGATCGACTTCGCTTTCGGTCAGCGCGCTGGTTGGCTCGTCCATGATGAGGATGCCGGCCTCGAGCGACAGGGCTTTGGCGATCTCGACGAGTTGCTGGTCGCCCACGCGCAACTCGCGGACGAGGGTGTGCGGGCGGATCGGACAACCCAGCCGCTCGAAGAGTTCCGCCGCCTCGCGCTGCATGGCGGCGTCGTCCAGCAGACGGAGTCGGTTGCGTTTCTCCCGTCCCAGGAAAATGTTCGCCGCGGTCGACAGCTCTTCGACGAGGTTCAGCTCCTGGTGGATGATGGCGATGCCGGCGCGTTCGGCGTCGCGTGTGCCGGCGAAGCGGACGGTTTCGCCCCGCAGCCGGAGTTCACCGTCGTAGTCGGTAAGGACGCCGGCGAGGATGTTCATGAGCGTGCTCTTGCCGGCGCCGTTCTCGCCGACAATCGCATGGAACTCGCCGGCGCGGATCTCAAACGAGACGCCTTCGAGGGCCGTGACGCCGCCAAAGCGCTTGGAGATGCCGTCGATAGAGATCAGCGGCGGTACGCCGGTCATGGCTTCGTCAGCCCCGACAGGGGCACAACTCGACAGCCCGGGGCATCGCCCCGGGATCGCGTTTGTGGTAGCGGTCCAGCCCTGAAAGGGCGAAACAGCCTGGATTGTGTTGCGCCCTTTCAGGGCTTTGTTTGTCTTCGATCGCTGAACCCAGGGCGTTGCCCTGGGCTTTCGCGTTTGACCCCGTTGGGGTCGAAAAGGGCGTCGAAACCTGAAGGTCGCCGCGCGCGTTGCTCCAGTCCCGCCCTGGATGCGGCTTCCATTACGTGTCTCGCGTAAACCACACGCGGGCCGTGGGGTCGGTCTTGCCGGCGAGCCGCACGAACTGCGAGAACTCCTGCGTGGTATTCGACATGCCGACGGAAATCAGCACCATCTTGCCGTTGGGTGAGGCCCCGCCGTCGGCATCGAGCGGTCGGATCTGCTTCGCGGCGGCGAGCGCGGCCTGGAGGTGTTGCTCGGGCGGTTCATTGCGGCCGCCGCCGTATAGGCCGCCGGACTGGCCCTTGTAGTCTTCGTCAGCGGAGAGTTCCGTCAGCGGCTTGACGCCGATGGATTCCCTGCCGCCTTCGGGCGGCTGACCCGGCCGCTGGGAACGGTTGCCCGGCCGCTGGTTTCGCCGCTGTTCGCGGGCGCGGTCGAGGTACTTCTGTTTGTCCGGCGTCAGCTTCTCGCCGCGATTGAGCTTCTGGAGCAGGCCCCGCGCCTTCTCGAAATCTATTTTTTCGTCGGGCGCCTCCTGCTTCGCCTCGGGCTTCGCCGCGTCGTCCTGAGCCACTCCCCACCCCGCCAGCACCGCCAGCACGGCCCATACCACGGCGACCTGCAATTTGCGCATTGTTCCGCCTCCGCCGATTCACGAATTGACCTGCGCCACGCCGAGCTTACTATTTATACCGGCTGTTCACCTCCGATGCATAACCCGGCTCCGGGCGCTGACGCTTCCGGCTCGTTTTCGCTGACGCATCGGCTGCCCCGATCCCTCGCTCGCGCTTCGGGCTACCTCCTTTCGGATTTCACTTCGCTTATGACAGTTGCCTTGCCTGTGCTGCCGGCCAGTGACGCCGGCGATACCGAACTGTATCCCGGCCGCTGGTGGCACCGGGACGGACAGCGCATCGTGTGC
Organism: Planctomycetota bacterium; assembly: GCA_019347905.1. Classification (GTDB taxonomy): domain Bacteria; phylum Planctomycetota; class Planctomycetia; order Planctomycetales; family Planctomycetaceae; genus JAHWKJ01. The sequence goes on along the minus strand of JAHWKJ010000021.1, from coordinate 1,732 downwards.
GACCTGTGTCCCCGCCGCTGCGAGCTGAAGGCGGGCGACCGCGGTTTCTGCTTCGTGCGGCAGAACGTCGACGACGAGATGGTGCTGACGACGTTCGGCAAGAGCACCGGCTTCTGCATCGACCCGATTGAGAAAAAGCCGCTCAATCACTTCTATCCCGGGACCAGCGTGCTGTCGTTCGGCACGGCCGGCTGCAACCTGGGCTGCAAGTTCTGCCAGAACTGGGACATCTCAAAATCGCGGGAGATCGAGCGGCTCAGCGAGCGAGCGTTCCCGGAAGACATCGCGCGGGCCTGTCACAGCCTGGGCTGCAAGAGCGTGGCCTTCACGTACAACGATCCCGTGATCTGGGCCGAGTACGCCATCGAGACGGCCAAAGCCTGCAGAGCGGCGGGCATCAAGACGGTGGCGGTGACAGCCGGCTACATCACCGAAGAGGCCCGCGGTGAGTTCTACGAGCACATGGACGCGGCGAACGTGGACCTCAAGGCGTTCACCGAAGAGTTCTATTACAAGATCACGCTCTCGCACCTGCAGCCGGTGCTGGACACGCTCAAGTGGCTGAAGGCGGAGACGGACGTCTGGTTCGAGATCACCAACCTCGTGATCCCGCAAGCCAACGACAACGACGACGAATTCCGCCGCATGTGCGAATGGGTGCTCGACAACGTGGGCGACCGCGTGCCTGTGCACTTCACGGCATTTCACCCCGACTTTCGCATGCGCGATCGCGAGCACACGCCGCCGGAAACGCTCAACCGGGCTCGGGAGATCGCGCTGGGCATGGGCCTCAAGCACGTTTACACGGGCAACGTGGACGACGCATCGCGGCAGAGCACATACTGTCCCGGCTGCGGCAAGGTGCTGATCGAACGCAACTGGTATGAACTGGGCGCGTATGCATTGGATGGCGACCGCTGCAGTCACTGCGGAGAGCAGATTCAAGGGCGGTTCGAGGAGCGTCCGGGAACGTGGGGCCGGCGCCGGCAGCCGGTGGACATGCGGCGGTTCGCCAGCGCGCACGCTCAGATCGCCCAGAGCGCCGCCGGAAGCCCACGAGCCCGAACTCGTGGGCTTGAAGTGCAAAGCTCAACCAGGGAGCCGGAGATGGCGAACGACGCCGCGGTCGCATTTGAATTGGACGAGCGGCAGCGTGAACTGCTGACCGACACGGCCGGGGAGCTCGTGCGGGCGGCCACGCTCGATCGCAAGCCGAACCTGCCGGACGCGGCGCTGGGAGGGCTGGCCGAACGGACGGTGGCCGGCACGTTCGTCACCGTGAAGCGGCAGGGGCATCTGCGCTCGTGCTGCGGGACGTTCGGCACGGCGATGCCGCTGCTGGAGTCGCTGCGGCAGTCGGCGCGCCGCACGGCGACGGACGATCCGCGCTTTCCGCCGCTTTCCGCGACGGAACTGCCGCACCTCGATCTGGACGTCTGGGTGCTGTTCCAACCGGAAGTCGTCGCGGAACGGGGTGAGGATCGCATCGACGCGGTCACGGTCGGGCGACACGGATTGCAGATTGTGTCCGATGGAAGGCGGGGCCTGCTGTTGCCCGGCGTGCCGGTGGACCACGGCTGGGATGCGGAAGAGTTCCTCAATCAGGTGTGCATCAAGGCGGGGCTGGCCCCCACCGCGTGGAAAGACGACAGCACCACGCTGTACCGCTTTGCGGGCGAGGCATACCACGGCCGCATTGCTGAGGACGGCGCCGAGGCGCGGCCGCTTTATG
>JAHWKJ010000368.1 GCA_019347905.1 Planctomycetota bacterium | reverse complement strand
CGGCGACGGCGTGGCCGTCATCGACCAGCACGCGCTGCACGAGCGGGTGCTCTACGAGCACCTCCGCCGGCGGGTCCTGGACGGCGGCGTCGAGTCGCAGAAGCTCCTGGTCCCGGAGACGCTGGAGCTGCCGGTGCGCGAGGCCGCGCTCGTCCTGGAGCACCGCGAGCTGCTCGCGGAACTGGGTCTCGTCGTCGAAGACTTCGGTGGGCAGACGCTGGCCGTCACCGCGTATCCCGCGATGCTGGCGAAGGTCGACCGCGTGGAACTGGTCCGCGATCTGGCCGAGCGGCTGTCGGAATCGGGCCGTCTGCCCGACCGCCGCGATCTTATAGACAGCCTGCTGCACATGCTGGCCTGCAAGGCGGCCATCAAGGCGGGTCGGCGGCTGGCGCCGGAAGAGATGGAGAGCCTGCTGGAGCAGCGGCACCTGATCGACGACGCCCACCACTGCCCCCACGGCCGCCCCACGGCGCTGGTGCTCACCAGAGCGCAGCTCGACCGCCAGTTCGGCCGGCTGGGATGATCGCTTCGCGAAGGCTGAAGCCACGACGAGCAGTTCGGCCGCGTGGAGAGGAAGGCGGATCTCCGTCGAAACGCGTGTGATGAAATGTTATGGTAGCGGCTTGATACTGATACGCGTCGCTGCGGGGATTAGATGGGTCACGGGAGATTGCTTGAACGGCCGTTCGATAGCATCGAGCGACGAGCCGGACGGATTGAGAAAAGGGAGCGTATCCACCGATGGCAACCGCGACAACTGCGCCTGCAACATCACCGTCGACCTCGTCGACCGCTCCTCATCCGCTTTCGCTGCTTCAGGCGTTGCCGGCAATCCTGCATCGCTTCAGCGTAAACGACTACCACCGGATGATCGAGCACGGCATTTTGAGGGAAGATCAGAGAGTTGAACTTCTCGACGGTTGGATCGTACCCAAGATGCCACACAATCCGCGTCACTCCAGTGCCATTCAGAAGTCTACCAGGACGATGGCCGCGAGTCTGCCGAACCAATGGGACCTGCGCGTCCAATTACCCATCACGCTCGAGCAGAGCGAACCGGAACCGGATTTGGCAGTTGTGCGTTTTGAGGCGTCCGGCTATGCGCAGCGCCACCCCTCTGCGGCCGACGTGGGAACGTTGATCGAGGCTTCCGATACCAGCCTCGCAGATGATCGCCAGGCGAAAACTGTTCTGTACGCGCGCGCCGGCATCCCCAGCTACTGGATCCTCAACCTGGTTGGAGAAGACGTCGAGGTGTTCGAAGACCCGACCGGGCCAGATCCCGCTCCGCGATACCGGCGTTCACAGACCTTTCGCCGCGGCGAAAGCGTGCCGCTGGTGCTCGACGGCGTCGAAGTCGCCCGCATCCGGGTGGATGACCTGTTGCCGTAGCAGACCGGTCGGCTGAAGCCGGCCACTACGAGCAGTTCGGCCGCTGTTCCTCTCCCTCGATCGCACAACCCCGGCCGCTACCACCAGTCGCCTCGGTTTCGACGCCGGGTGATTGTACGCATCATCGCGGTTGATCCGTTCGCCGGCCCCCGCGCCGATGCCCTTGCAGTGAAGGATTGGCAGCATGTTGACAATCATTCTGGCGAGTCTGATCGTCCAGGTCGACGTGGCCGAAGAGTTGCCTTTACTGCTTCAACAGGCGGGACCAAGCCATGCGAAGGAGATTCGTCTGGCAGCTCTCGACAAGCTGATCGGCGTCGGGGGGAAAGATCCCAAACGCACACTAGAGTCTCTCGCACCGTACGCTCGCGAGGACGACGCGGAGATCCGGCAAAAGGTGGTGACGGTTATCGGAGCATCAGGGGACACGATCTGCCCGCTTCCTGTTGTAGAAGCACTCGATGATCGCGACGAAGGTGTTCGGTCGGCCGCAACGACAGTGTTGGCCATTTATCACCGCTTTCCGAGGAAAGCCGTCCCGATGCTTTTTGCGGCCGCTGAATCGAAGGATTCGATAGTTCGCGCGTCCGTCCCTTTTGCGCTGGCGGACGCTGCTGGAAAGAAGCCGCAAGTCCTGAAAACGCTGAAGCTGATGTTTACGGACTCAGAACCGAGGGTCCGCAACAATGCGCATGCGGCGCATTTCCAACTGACAGGGGATTTTGATGTCTATGTACCCCATTTGCTCCGCATCACTACCGACTTCGAACGAAAACCTGACGGAGAGACAACAGTTACGGAAACCCTCGCACTGGTCGGTGCAATACGGGTGTACGATCTGACCCGGCAGCAACCAAAGGACCTTGCGAGAGCGTTAGTTGCGAATCTCGCACATGCGGAGCCAGCGATGCGGCAGTGCGCGTTGCGCCACCTGAGGGCAATGTGCATCAGCAGCAAGGCCTCTTTTCGCGCCGTCGCCGAACGGCAGCCAGAGCAGAAGCTGGAGAAAATGGCGGCGAATGACGAGGACGCGAAAGTGCGATCGTGGGCGGCGTGGGTCCGCGATATTCTCCGCGACGGCCCCCCCGAAAACGCGCCTGAACAGCTCGAGCCGCTTGAGACGTTTCAGCCGTCCGAAGCCCTAGAAGTGCCCTGACGCACTCCCACTCGTCTTGGTCGGAAAGATTCGCCATCGAACCGATGCGGAACGGCTGGCTCAGTGATCGCTCGGCGGATTGGCCCCGCCCGGGGCGGGAAGCCGGACGCTACCGAATGGATCAGGCCGCGGCGGTCTGGCTCGTGGACTGTTCCACCTGCGCGCGGAACAGCGAGCGGTACGGCGGGCACGTCTCCAAGAGCGTCTGGTGACGGCCGGCGGCGATCAGCCGGCCATCCTGCATGACCACCACGCGGCTGACGAAATCGAGGATGCTCTGGCTCACCGAGTGCGTGATCAAAAATGTCGTGCGGCCGCGCGCGAATTCCCGCAACGTCTGGTGGATCAGCCGCTCGCTTTGCGCGTCGATCGCCGACGTGGCTTCGTCGAGAATGAGTATCGCCGGGTCGCGGAGGATGGCCCGCGCGAGCGCCACCCGCTGCCGCTGCCCGCCCGAGAGCCGGCCGCCCTTGTCGCCCACGTGCGTCTGAAAGCCGTCGGGCAGTATGTCGAGGAACTGCGTCACGTGGGCGCGGCGGGCGGCCTCTTCCACCTCGGCGCGGCTGGCCGACGTCCGGCCGTAGCGGATGTTCTCGTAGATCGTGTCGTCGAACAACAGCGTCTCCTGCGTGACGACGCCGATCTGGTCCCGCAGGTCCCGCAACCGCACGTCGCGGATGTCCGCGCCGTCGACGAGCACCGCGCCCCGGTGCGGGTCGTAATACCTCGGCAGCAGGTTCACGAGCGTCGACTTGCCCGAGCCGTTCTCGCCCACCACCACGATCACCTCGCCGAACTCGACGGTGAGGCTGACGTCGTCGAGCACGTCGGGCCGTTCGCTGCCGGCGCCGGGCTTCGTGGCGTAGCGGAAGCCGACGTTCTTGAACTCTATCGATCGCTGGTGCCGCGGCAGCCGCCTGGCGTCCGCCGCCTGCCGCACGAGAGGCTCGCGGTCGATGAACCCGAACAGACGGTCGGCGGCGGCGGCCCCGCGCTTGAGCTTGCTGAAGGTGGTCGACAGCTTGCGGGCCGGATCGATGATCCCAGCTAGCGCCACGTACAGCAGCGACAGCTCCGCGATGTCCATGGGTTCGGCCACCAGCCGCATGCCCCAGATGTCGGTCACGCCGCGCAAGACGAGATAAGCGCCCGGCAACAGCGCCAACAGGGCCGCCATCAGGCCCATCGTCTCCGTGGTGGGGCTGGTCAAGGCGTCCAGCTTCACGATGCTCATGGCCTTGCGGTAGTAGCGCTTGTTTTCGTGATGGAAGCGGCGGCGGTGCCGGCTCGCGCCGTTGAAGGCGATCACGATCTTCAGGCCGTCGAAGGTCTCTTCGAGCGTCTTGTAGATCTGCGACATGGCCTCCATCAGCCTCAGGCTGGCGCGCTTGAGCGTCTTGCCGATGCGGTAGAAGACAATCACCGCCAGCGGCGCAAAGAGCAGCGAGAGCAGCGTCAGCCGCCAGCTCACGAGGAACGCCAGCGCAAGGCACGTCGCGGCCTTGAGCGGCTCGCGGATGACCTTCCCGCCCAGCAGCCGCAGCCCGTGGGCCATCACGTCCATGTCGTAGGTGAAGCGGGCCATCAGCTCGGGTGTGCCGGCCAGCGACAGCGTCTGGTAGTCGAGCTTGAGCACCTCACGGAAGCACTGCTTGCGGACACCCATGGTCGTCAGTTCGACCACGCTGCCGATCAGCACTTCCTGAACGAAAGTGCACACGCCCTTGATGATCGTTCCCGCCAGAAACACCGCCAGGATGAGCGCGAAGACGTCGAAGTTGTCCGTGGGCACCCACGGCAGCACGTTGGCCTTCAGCCAGTTGTAGAACAAGAGCTTCTTGGTGGCGGAGTTCAGCTTCGCCTCGTCGCGGCTGCGGTCCGACAACAGCGAAACCCGCTCATCGGCCGTGCGCCGCGTGGGCCGCTCGTCCAGCGCCCGCAGCTCCTCGTCCTGCCGCCGCACCTTGCCGCCGCGGTACTCGCTCTCCACCTGCGCGGCGGCGATTTCCTGCTCGACGTACTCCTGGAGGTTCTCCCCCTGCAGGAAAACCTTGACGACCAGGAACGACATCGACAGGTTCAGCCCCCAGAAGAACGCCACCAGCAGGGCGAACGCGACCGAGAGGAAGAACTTGCGGCGATGCGGCCAGAAGTGCGGCCAGACGCGGAAGAAGTGGTTCACGGGGCCGGGCGGTCGAAGGGTCGAAGCTCGAAAGGGCCGGATTAAACAGCGAACCGCCGCAGGGGTCCAGATGAATCCCTGCCGCAGCTTTGCGTTTCGGTCGGAATTGCGTCAGAACATCAACGCGGGCGAAGTCGTCCGGGCAGTTTTGGCATCCACGGAATCGGGGACTTGATTGTGGCCAGCACCGAAAACCGCCGCCGGGCACTGATCAGCGTCAGCGACAAGAGCGGCCTCGCCGACTTTGCCCGCGGCCTGGCCGAACTGGGCTTCGAGCTCGTTTCCACCGGCGGCACGCGGCGCGCTTTGGAAGAAGCCGGGCTGGCGGTCCTCGACATCGCCGCCGTCACCGGCTTTCCCGAAATCCTGGACGGCCGCGTGAAGACGTTGCATCCCCTGGTGCACGGGGGGCTGCTCGGCCGGCCGGATCGACCCGCTGACGCCGCCGCCATCGCCGCACACGGGATCGTGCCCATAGAACTCGTCGTTTGCAACCTGTACCCGTTCGAGCAAACCATCGCCGGGCAACACGGCGATGCCGATGAAGCGGCCATCGCCGAAGCGATCAAGCAGATCGACATCGGCGGCCCGAGCATGATCCGCTCGGCGGCGAAGAACCACGCCTACGTGGCGGTCGTCACGGATCCGGGCACCTACGATCGCGTACTGGAGGCGCTGCGGGCGGGACCGTTAGCGCCGGAACTGCGGCGGGAACTTGCCGCCGCCGCGTTCGAGCGCACCGCCCGGTATGACCGCGCCATCGCCGACTGGTTCGCTCGCATCCGCACGCGAGACAACGATGCCACACGCAGGGACGCCGCCGCCCTGCCCGAGACCATCGAGTTGCGGCTCCGGCGGCGGGAACAACTGCGTTACGGCGAAAACCCACACCAGCGGGCGGCACTGTATGTGGAAGGCGCGCCGCCGGAGACGAGCCTGGCCGCCGCGCGGCAGCGCCACGGCAAAGAGCTTTCGTACAACAACCTGCTCGATCTCGATGCCGCGCTGGGGCTGGTGCGCGAATTCGCGGAGCCGGCGGCGGTTGTGATCAAGCACACCAACCCTTGCGGCTGCGGCATCGGCACGACCCTTGCGGAGGCCTTTGAGCGCGCGTATGCGGGCGATCCGGTCAGCGCCTTCGGCTCGATCCTCGCCTTCAACCGGTCGCTCGATGCTCAAACGGCCGAAGAGCTCTGCCGCCCGGGACGCTTCATCGAGGCGATCCTCGCGCCCGCCTATGGCGAAGACGCCTTCGAGCTGCTCACGACGCGGCCCAAGTGGAAAAACAGCGTGCGGCTGATCGAACTGCCGGGAATGATCGAGGCGGCTGCGCCCGCACTCGACTACCGGCGGATCAGCGGCGGGCTGCTCGTGCAGGACGCCGACGACCCCCCCCAATCCCCCCCTTACCAAGGGGGGGCAAGGGGGGGTGAAGACGAGTGGCAGGTTGTCACCCGCCGCCGCCCGTCCGCAGCCGAACGCAGCGACCTCGCGTTCGCTTGGCGCGTGGTGAAGCACGTGAAATCGAACGCCATCGTGCTCGCGTCCGGCGGGGCGGTCGTGGGCGTCGGTGCCGGGCAGATGAGCCGCGTCGATGCGGCGTTTCTGGCCGCGCACAAGGCGTCAGAACGCAGCCGCGGCGCCGTGCTGGCGTCGGATGCGTTCTTTCCCTTTCGAGACGGCGTCGACGAAGCGGCCCGCGCGGGCGTGACGGCGATCGTCCAGCCGGGCGGCTCGCGCGGCGACGACGAAACCATCGTCGCCGCGGACGAGCACGGCCTGGCCATGTTGTTCACCGGCCGCCGCCATTTCCGCCATTAAGCCGCCGCCGCGCGCT
>JAHWKJ010000020.1 GCA_019347905.1 Planctomycetota bacterium | reverse complement strand
CCCCCCCCCCCCCCCCCCCCCCCCCCCCCCCCCCCCCCCCCCCCCCCCCCCCCGGCCGGCCCCCCCCCCCCCCCCCCCCACGGCGGGACCACACGTACTCTTGCCCGTCACCCCCCCCAGCCCCCCCTTAGCAAGGGGGGGAGCAGTCGGGTTCCCCTTAGTAAGGGGGGGAGCAACCCGCCCTGCATCGAGCCACGGCTCGTCGCGTGCGGCGCATTCGGGCTGCGCATCGGGTACCAGGCGCGAGCGCACCACCGCTCGTTCCCCCAGGCGGCTGCTCAAGCGTTCGACGAGGGCCGCCAGGTGCCGGCGGCGGTCGTGTTCGTCGTCGGAGAACAGCGTCCGCTGCCGCGCTTCCAGTTTTGCCGCCTGCGTCACCTCGACTGTGACCTGCGTCACCTCGGCAAGCGGCGGCAACCGCTCCAGCTTGAGCCGCACCAGTTCCCGCAGCCGCCGCACCGAGTTCCCGGCCCGCGCCAGTCCGATCTGCAGGCAAACGCGGGCGTTCCTCATTTCGCCGCCGGCCTTGGCCGGCGCGTCCCGCAAGCGGGACGGCGAAATGGCAGAGCCGGCGGTTCCCCCCCTTGCTAAGGGGGGGCCAGGGGGGGTGGCTCCGGAAGGCCGCGTCGCTCGGTGGGGCCGCCCCCCCCCCCCCCCCCCGCGACGGGGGGTGTGTGGGCCGCAACACACCACACCCCACCACAACATCACACCCCCCCCCCCCCACCGCCCGCCCACCCAGGAACCCCACCGCCGCCCCCCCCCCCCCCCCCCCTCCCGCCCCCACCGGGGGGGTCCCACCCCGGCCCCCCCGGCGGGGGGCGGGGCCCCCCGGCGGGGGGGCCGCACCTTGGGCCCGGGGGGCGGCCCCCCCGGTGGGGGGGGGGGGGGGGGGGGGGGCCGCTCCGGAAGGCCGCGTCGCTCGGTTCACCCCCCCCAGCCCCCCCTTAGCAAGGGGGGGAGTTTCGCCAAAACAGCACACCAGCCGCTCCACTCCTTCACCCCGCGACCGCAGCCGCTCCGTCACCTGTTCCAACAGCCGCGTCGCCACCAACTCCAATGTTCGGCGGTCGGTTATCGGTTCTTCCGAACTCCACACGGCGCGGTGAGGCTCGGCCGGCGGCAGCAGACGGATCGACTCCGGCACGCGCTCAAAAGCCTGGTCCAGCCGCCGGAGCAAACAATCGCCGAAGCGCGCCGGCAGCGTGCTGCGCGGAAGCTCTTCGACCTGCCCGATCCGCTCCAGCCCCAGCTCCCGCAACCGCGCGAGCGTTTCAACCGGCAGCCGCAGGGCTTCGATGGGGAGAGGATTGAGTACGGAGGGGAGGGATGTTCGTGAAAACGGGTGCGGAAGGGAGTCGGCCGGTGAGGATGGAGGATGGAGGATGGAGGATGGCGAAGCCATGCCGCGCCCATAATGCGCCAGCGCCCACGCCGCTCCCACGGTTTCCGCGACGGCCGCGCGAACGACAAGCCCCCGCCGTCCGAACTCGGCCGTAAGCTGCCGGATCAGGCCCTCCTCGCCGCCGAACAAATGCCCGCAGCCGCTGATCTCCAGCAGCAGGCATTCCGGTTCGCCGGCTTCCTCAAGACCCACGTGCGGACTGAACCGGCGGCACGCCTCGGCCAGCGCCTCCAGCGCCCGGCGATCGCCTGCAGGATCGTAGCGCTCGATCGCGGCCGAAGAGCGAGCATCGATCATCGAAAAGGCACCGGTTCGACGTTCAATGTTCGATGTTCGATGTTCGATGTTCGTCTTCCCCGGCCGCAACAGCGCTCGCGCCTCCGCCAGCGGCATGCCGCAGCGCACGCCCTCGGCTTCGGCCCGGGCACAGCAGACAGCCACGGTCAAACCGCTGCGGCCGCTTTCCCTATACAGGATCGTCGGCCGGTCGCGGCTCGAGCCGAAAGCGTCAGCGCCTGAGCCATCGCCCGGGGCCTTCAACGCACCGCTAACCGCCTGTTGAAAAAAGGGGACAGGCACGCTCGCGGATTCACAGTTCGCGAGCCTTTTCGCCTCATCCGCGAGCCAGTCCCCTTTTTTCAACGCACCGTTAAGCTCCGGCCGCTCGACCCGGAGTCTCTGGATCGGCCAGCGGGGAAGCCACACGCACAACACCCGGTGTCTCATCGCACAGTTCCAGTTCGATGGCTTCTGCTCCAGCGTATGCTCGCCGGGCGGAGGATTTTCCAGGAAGTTCATCCCCAGCGCTCGCCCGGCCGCGGACCAGCGTCACCCGCAGACGACGCCCCGATGACGAGAATCGAGAGTCGAGGATCGAAGCACGAGCCAAGCCCACGGGTTGCAACCCGTGGGCTTCAACCAGGAGTCGCAGGCGGGCCCACGAGGGCTCTTGCGCGAACTTCGCCGGCCGGACGAACAGCCCCACACCCCCGCCGGTTTCCACGGCAAGCTGCAACCGCCGGTAGACGCGGCCGTCGATGTCTCCTAGCGGAGCGAAGACCACCGATACGGCAGGGCACCGCAGCGACTGCTCCAGCGCCCACAGCATGTCGGGCAGCTCCATTCCGGCGGAGCGAACGATGATCGTCTCCGCCAGATCGACGCCCAGCGCCGCCGCGGCCGGCGGATAAAATTCCCCCGCCGGATCGAGCACCACCCACGACCCCTCCAGGCAGCCGGCGGCCAGACTCAGCGCCAGCGTGCTGGTCCCGGCCCCTTCGGCGGCGGCCAGCCATTCCACCAGCGTGCCGCGCGCGAAGCCTCCGCCGAGCAGCCGGTCCAGCGGCTCCAGCCCCGTGGGGATGACCGCCGCGGCAGAAGCGGCGGAAGTCGGCCGCGCGCTTTCGAGCCGGCGGAGCCGTGCAGTGAGATGGCGGAGCATTTCGGTCCGCTTCGGGCGGTGGGACGTCATGATTCAGCCTCAAACGTTGAGTGGCCCTGCGACCGCACCCCGTTCCCGGCTCCGCCGTACTCAAATCGCTCCTTTGTTTCGACACTTCCCGTTATGTGTTCGTTTGTATAGAAACACTGTCAGCTCGTCAAGAGCCTTCGGGGGCGCATTCTGCACGCCCGTGTGCGCGTCTCGAAATTTCGTGCGGATTGAAATCCGCACTACGACGCTACTTCCACGGACCGCCGCGGACGGCCATGTCCAGCGCATAGACCTTCTTGCTGCACGTGAGGTACAGCGTCCGGCCCTTGGGGCCGCCGAAGGTGACGTTCGAGCAGAACTCCGGGACGGCGATCAGCCCCAGCGATTTGCCTTCCGGCGAAGCGACCCACACGCCGCCGCGCCCGGAGAGGTACAGGTTGCCCTGCTCGTCGATCGACATGCCGTCGGGCGAGTCGCGGCGGTCCGTTTCGGGATCGAAGAACATGCCGCCCTCGCCCACCGTGCCGTCTTCGGCGATCGGATAGCTGCGCCAGTGCTTTTCGTGGCTGTCGGAAACATAGAGCACCTTCCCGTCGAGCGACGTGATGACGCCGTTGGGCACGGGCATATCGCTCGCGACCTTGTGCACGCTGCCGTCGGGCTTCAACAGGTAGACGGCGCTGGTCTTCTGGTTTTGAAAATCGGGATCGGTGAAGTAGACGTTGCCGGAGGGCGTCTGGCAGATGTCGTTGGGCTGGTTCCAGCCACCATTCTGCGCGAGCACCTTCGCGTCCTTCGGGCCGTCGGGGCCGATCTCGTAGCTCATCACACGATGGCCGTAGGCCTGCGCCCCGAGGATGCGGCCTTCGTTCGAGAGCCAGGTGCCGTTGACGCCTTCGGTCTTGTCGAGCCACACGGCCGCCTTGCCGTCGCCGTCAAGCCGCAGGATCTGCTGGTTCGGCGCCTCGCCGCCGAAGAACGCGGTGAAGTACAGCTTCTCCCCCTTGCGGTCCCAGACCGGCCCCTCGAAAAAGGCGTCGGCCGCATAGACTTCGACCAGCTTCGCGCCGGGAGCGACGGTTTCCGGCACGGGCGGTTCGCCGGCCGCGACCGAGCCGGTCGCGACGAGTGCCGACACCATCAACGGCCGGAGCACGAGACGGCCGATGGAGAGCGCGCGGAGTGTCATGGTGATTCCTCGAGGTGATGAGTTGACGGCTGACGATACACGCGGACCCGGTGATTCGAGCTGTCGCCGATATAGACCGCGCCCGTCTTATCGACGAACACGCCGTGCGGCCGCGCCAGCCGGCAGCGATGCGGATCGCCGGGCGGGCCGTCGCCTTCGGTGCCGTCGCCAACGAGCGTCTCGATCGTGCCGCTCTTGAGGCGAATGACGCGGATGGTGTGGCTTTCGGTATCGGCGATATAGACGTCGCCTTCCGGCCCGACGGCGATACCTTTCGGTCCGGAAAGACGCGCCTCGCGGGCGGGGCCGCCGTCCCCCGTGTAGCCCTTTTCGCCGGTGCGGGCCAGATGGTGCAGCGTGCCGGCTTTCAGGTCCAGACGATAGACGGCGTTGCCTTCGCGCAGCGCGAGATAGAGACTGTGGCGGCCGTCGAAGTCGAGCGCCCGCGGCCCGTTGAGCGGCGTGCCGGCGATGCGGGCGCCGTCGGGCGTGGGCTTGCGTTCGCCCGTTCCCGCGAAGGTGTGAATCACGCCCGTTTCGAGATCGACCCGCCGAATGCGATGGTTGCCGATGTCGCAGATGTAGAGGCGGCCTTCGCCGTCAAAAGCGATCGAATGCGGCGAGCTGAGTTCCGCCTTGACCGCTGGCCCGCCGTCGCGCGAGAAGCCGCGCTGCCCGTTGCCCGCGACCGTGCCGATGATTCCCGTCTGCGCATCCACGCGGCGCACGATATGGTTCCGCATTTCGACGAAGTACAGCCGGCCGTCGGCGTCGAAGCGGATTTCGTAAGGCTCGTTGAGCAGCGCCTCGGTGGCTGGTCCGCCGTCACCTGCGTAGCCGCTCTTGCGACCGGTGCCCGCCACGGTTTCGATGCGGCCGGTTTTGAAGTCGATGCGGCGGATGACGTGATTGGTCGTCTCGCAGACGTACAGCCGGCCATCGGGACCGACGACCACGCCGAACGGCCCGCCGACGCCCGCTTCAATCGCCGGCCCGCCGTCGCCCGCGTACTCGTCGCGGCCGTTGCCGGCGATGTTGATGACTTCACCAGCGAGGGCCGCCGTGTTGGGGACGGCGAACAGCAACAGTACGGCGGCGAGCGAAATTTGTGCGACCATGGCGTAACCATTCCGGACGAAGTATCGGGATCGAGAACCAGCATACGGCGGACGCGTTCGCTTCGCACGCCCGCAACGTGGTCTGACGCGCCGGCTCACCGTAGAATCGGGCCGCATCCTGGCTTCAACATCGATGTCTTGCGGGAGCGATTCCAATGCAGCGGCTCATTCGTCTCAGCGGGCGGGTGGTGATTGTCGTGCTGGCGGTCGTCGGAGCGGCGACGCTGTGCTCATCCGTCGTGAAATCCGTCGCCGACGATTCCAATGCGAGCAGAGAAGCAGCGTCCATCAAAGGCTGGAAGAAGGGCACCGGCTGGGGCTGGATCTGGGGCAAGGAGGATGAAGTCGGCGCTCTCAACGCCATGACGCCCGAGACCACGCGATCGGCCCTCCAGCTCGCCGAGACGGGACGCGTTTACGACCTCGGCGTCACCTACAGCCAGAACAGCTACAAGTGGCCCGGCCACAGTCCCGGCGCCATTCTCACCTACCGCAGCCCGGAAAGCGCGAAGAAGCACGACGGCGCATTTGCCGCCGACCCCAAGGCCAACCCGCTGGGCACGGCGTGGCACAGTTGCGCGCTGTTCATCAGCGATAACGTGGCCACGCAGATCGACGGCCTGGCCCACATCACCGCCGGTGACGACAACCACTGGTACAACGGCTTCACCGAAGACCAGTGGGGCGGCGACTTCGGCGTCCGCAAATGCGATGCGACGACTATTCCGCCCATCGTCGCCCGCGGCGTGCTGCTCGACATCGCCGGTTTGAAAGAAGTCGAGGCACTGCCGCCGCATTACGCGATCGCGCCGGCCGACGTCGATCGGGCGCTCGCGAAGCAAAAGGTCGAGCTGCGGCCGGGCGACGTCGTGCTGTTCCGCACGGGAACGCTGCGATACTGGGATGCCGAGGGGGCCGATCACGAACGCATCGCCGCCCATGACTCCGCCGGTATCACGCTGGAGACGGCGCGGTACCTGGTCGAGGAGTTCGGCACGATGATGATCGGCTCGGACACCAGCGGCCTGGAAGTCAATCCGCCGCCCGCCGGCTCAAAGACGTTCATCCCGGTCCACAATTACCTGCTGGTCGAGCAGGGCGTGCACATCGGCGAGTTTCACAACCTGGAAGAGCTGGCACGGGACGGCGTGTACGAGTTCTGCTACGTCGCCGCCACGAACAAGATCGCCGGCGCCACCGCCGGCTTCACGTTGCGGCCGCTCGCCATCCGGTAGCTCATCGTCGGCAGGACCGTCGTGCGGAATCAAACATCAGACACGAGGATCGTGCTCGGCTCCCGCTCGCCGCGGCGGCTGGAATTGCTGCGGCTGATCGTGCCGGCGGCGCGGATCGACGTCGTTCCGCCCCGCAGTGCCGAAGAGCTGGACTTTCACGACTGTCGCGACCTGTCTGCGATTGACGCGCGTCTGCTGGAGATCGCCCGCCGCAAATGTGACGACGTGCTCGCGCAGCTTGGGGACCGGCCGTCCGCCGATGCGGGCGGAGAGTGGCTGGTAGTGACGGCCGACACGGTCATTGTCGCCGATGATGTGGAGGGCCGGCCGGTCGTGCTCGGCCAGCCGCCGCGCGAAGACTGGGAGGCGACCGTTCGGCAATGGTTCGTCGAGTATCTGCTGGGCCGCACGCATCTCGCGGCGACCGGCGTCTGCGTAGCAAAACAGGACGGGCGACGTACCGAACGCGTGGTGCATTCGCGGGTATCTTTTCACGATGATCGCGAACGGCTGGAGTGGTACATCGGCACGGGGGAACCGCAAGGAAAAGCGGGCGGATACGCGCTGCAGGGCGCCGGCAGCGTCTTCGTGGCGGCCGTGGAAGGCAGCGTCAGTAATGTGATCGGCCTGCCGCTGCGCGAAGTGCTGGAACTGATTGGCTCGCTCGCAGGAACACAGGAAGTGGCCTGATCGCCGCCGCGTCGTTTCGCGTTTCCGGCAGCGATTTTGTATACTCGGCCACGCAGAAATCTGACACCGTCGTCTCCGCAGATTGAGGTGCGTGTTCGATGCGACAGGGAATCCTCGCGATGCTTTTGGTCGGTTCCTCCCTGGCCAGCGGCTGTGCGGAGTACGAGCGGTCTCGCGTGCACGCGGCCGCGGCGCAGAAGCGCGAAGCGGCGGCCCGCGCACGAGCCGCCGCGGCCGAAGCCGCCGCCGAAGAGTCGCGGCTCGAGGCCCGGCGGCAACAGCAACTCGCCGAGGAGCAACGTCGCAGCGCCGAGGAGCAGCGTGCGCTCGCCGAAGTGCGGACTCGAGAGGCCGAGCACGCACGAGAGCAGGCCCTCGCCGCCAGCAAGGAAGCCGAGCGCCAGCGGGCGCTGGCGGAGGCTGCCGCCAACGTCGCCGAAGAGCGGCGCAAGGAAGCTGTCGCCGCGCAGGAGGAAGCCGACCGGCAGCGAAAAATCGCTCTCGAGCAGGCGAAGCTTGCGGAGGTGCGCCGCCAGGAGGCTGTCGCGGCGCGGGCCCAGTCGGAGAAGGCGCGGCAGGAAGAAGCGCGATCCCGCAAGGAGGCCGAGCGTCAGCGGGAACTGGCCGAGGCACAGCGCAAGCGGGCCGAAGAGCAGGCGCAGGCGGCCGCGGCCGCGGAGCGCGCCGCCCGGGCCGAGGTCGCCGAAGCCCGCGACGTGCAAGCGCAGCTTCGCGACAGCCTGGAGCGCATCAAAGCACAACTCGCCGACGCCGAAGCGCAGATCCGGACGCTGGAAAGACGGCTGCAACTGCGGGAGGCCGAAATCGACGAAGAACCCGTCGTGGCCCCGCGGCCCGAGTGACGGGGATGTCCTGACGCTGTCGTGTCGGCCGCAATTCCGTCATGAATGCTTCGCCTGCCCGGGGACTGCGGGCGTTTTTCCAGCGGCGCTGGTTTCTCATCTCGCTCACAGGGCTGATCGCCGCCGGCATGGGGCTGGGAAGCGCCCTCCCCGCTGCGACGGCCGAGCGCTGGCTGGGGACGCTGTGGCCGGCCGCCGAACGGGTCATCGCGTGGCTGCCGCGGATCACGACGGCATGCGTGTTGTTTCTGATGGCGTTCAGCCTCGACAGCGGCCAGCTTCAGGCGTCATTCCGCTCGCCGCGGCCGGTGATCCTGGCCTCGCTGGTGAACCTCGGGTTCATTCCGCTGGCGGCGTGGGCGCTCGCGGGCTTGCAATCGCCGCTCGACTTCCGGCTGGGCCTCATGATCGCCGCGGCCGTCCCCTGCACGCTGGCCGCCGCCAGTGTCTGGACCCGCAAGGCCGACGGCAACGACGCCGTCTCGCTGATGGTCACGCTGGTCACCAACGGCCTGTGCTTCGCCGTCACGCCCTTCTGGTTGAAGGTCACCACGGGCAGCACCGTCCAACTGGATGTCGTGGAGATGATGGTCCAGTTGCTCGTCGTCGTGCTGGTTCCGACTCTGGCCGGCCAGGTGATCCGGCAGTTTCCCGGCCCCGGCCGCTTCGCCACGCGCAACAAAACGCCCATTGGCGTGGTGGCGCAGGCGCTGATCCTGGTGATGGTGTTTCAGGCGGCGTACCGGGCGGGGGTAAAACTGTCCTCGTCACCTGGCGGCCTGACGTTCGCCGCCGTGGCCTTCGTGTGGACGAGCACGATCGCCCTGCATGTGCTGGCGATGCTGGTGGGGATCGGCGGCGGCAAGCTAATGGGCTTTTCGCGCCGCGACTGGGTCGCCGTGGCATTCGCTTCCAGTCAGAAGACCCTGCCCATCGGCGTGCTGCTGGCGACGGACCCGCGAATGTTCGGCAGCGCCGAACTGGCCGTGCCGTTTGCTGTGTTCCCGATGCTGATGTATCACGCCTCGCAACTGTTCATCGACACGGCGGTGGCGGACAGGTTGAGAGTGGTTGAGGGTTGAGGGTTGAGGGTCGGACCGGGCAGCCCGCTCCCTTCACCCTGCCGCCGACCGCCGACCGCCGACCGCCTTCCGCCGACTGCCGACTGCCTTCCGCCCTCACGGCATCTCGACGAGACGACCCGCCCCTCGTGCGAGCAATTCATCCGCCGCATGCCCTCCAAGGTCCGCGGCTTCAGCCGGCGGCCGCTCCGTGCGGACGTGCAGGCGTTCGCGGCCGTCGCTGCTGAGCACGACCGCCTCCAGCACCAGCCTGCCGGCTTCGTGCCGCGTCCAGACGCCCACTGGTGCGTGGCAGCCGGCCCGCAGCGCCGCGAGCAACGCCCGTTCGGCCGTGACCGCGGCGCGGGTCGCGGGATCGTCCAGCCGCGCCAGAAGCTCGCGCGTCGCGGGGTCATCCGCCCGGCATTCCAGACCTAGTGCCCCCTGGCCGACCGCGGCGTACATCACCGGCGGCCGCAGCCCGAGCGCGATCCGGTCCGTCATCCCCAGGCGGTTCAGCCCCGCCTCCGCCAGAACAATCGCGTCGAACTCGCCAGCATCGAGCTTCTCGACGCGCGTGGGGACGTTGCCGCGCGCCGGCTCCACGATGAGATCGGGCCGCACGTGGAGAAGCTGTGCCTGTCGCCGCAAACTGCCCGTGCCGACACGCGCGCCAAGCGGCAGCGAGTCGAGTCCCGCAGGCAGTTCCCGGCCCTTCGACACCACGAGCGCGTCGAACATCGAGGCCCGCTGGGGCACCGCCGCCAGCACCAGCCCCTCGACCGGCTCGGTCGGCAGGTCCTTCAGGCTGTGCACGGTGAGGTCGGCCCGCCCATCGAGGACGGCCTCCTGCACTTCGCGCGTGAACACGCCGGTCCCGCGAAAACGATCCAGTGCCCGCTGCCGGTCGCGATCGCCCGCCGTCGAGACCTCAACGAGTTCCGCATCGAGATCGCCTTCAAGGGCGCGCAATCGCTCCGCCACGTACCCGGCCTGCCATAAGGCCAGCTCGCTGGATCGCGTCGCGATATGGACAACCCGAGGCATACTGGTGCCGACAATTCAACCGAGAGTGGCGAAGCTGAGTTGCGGAGACACGAGCTTACCCGACCGCTTCCGCCTCGTCGAACTCCGGCGCCTCAATCTCCCCGACCTCGCCGCGCATCTCATACAGGAACCGCGACGGCAGCGTGGGTTTGCGGCGGCCCCACTTCATTCGGGACTCAGCCCGCGTCACCGTCAGTTCCTGCATGGCGCGGGTGACGCCCACGTAGCACAGCCGCCGCTCTTCCTCGATGGCCGTGTCCGGGCCGATGAGCGAACGGTGGTGCGGCAAAAGGCCCTCTTCCAGTCCGACGAGGTACACGCGTGGAAACTCCAGCCCCTTCGCGCTGTGCAGCGTCATCAGCCGGATCCCCGACTGCGACAGTTCGTCGCTCGCGCCGAAGTCCTCGTCGCGGCCGACGAGTGCCGCATCTTCGAGAAAAGTTTCCAGTGACGGCTCCTCGGTCCGCTCGATGTGCTGCTTGATGGAATCGACGAACTGCTCGACCACGGCCATCCGCGCCTGCTGCTGCTCGGGCTGCGGGTACTGGCGCTCGATCTCAGCCCGGTAGCCGATCTCGTCGAGCAGTGCAATCAATGTGCGGTCCATCCGCCGCGGTTCGTCGGCGAAGCGGGCGCGATAGCGCTGCAGAAGTTCGCGGAACCCGTCGAGCGCCTCGTGCGCCCGTCGCGAGATTTCCCGCTCGCGGGCGGCATCGGGAACCACATCGAGCACGCGGCGGCCTTCGCGCACGGCCCGCTTCATCAGCTTTTCGATGCTCGACGTGCCGATGCCCCGCGCCGGCGTGTTGATGATCCGCAGGAGCGACATATCGTCGTCGGGCTGCGAGATCGCCTTCAGGTACGCCAGCAGATCGCGGACCTCGCGGCGGTCGAAAAACGACTGACCGCCCACCAGCACGTAGCGCACGCCCGCGCGGCGCAGTTCCTGCTCGTACACCCGCGGCTGCTCGTTGGTGCGGAACAGGATGGCGATCGACTCCGGGCTCACGCCACGGCCGTTCACCAACTCGCGGATTTCCGCGACGACGCCTTCCGCTTCCTTCAGGTCGTCTTCAAACGCCAGAAACCGCACCGGACCTTGCGCGCGGCGATGTGCGACCAGCGACTTCTCGTGCCGGCCGCGGTTGTGCCGCACCAAGCGGTTGGCGATCTCCAGAATCGCATCGGTCGAGCGGTAGTTGTCTTCCAGCCGCACCACCCGGGCACCGGGGAAGTGCGTCTGAAAACCCAGGATGTGCTCGACTTCGGCCCCGCGCCAACCATAGATCGACTGGTCGTCGTCGCCGACGACGCACAGGTTGCGGTGCGGCCGCACGAGCGCCTCGACGAGAGCGAACTGGGCGGCGTTCGTATCCTGGTACTCGTCGATCTGCACGTGGTCGAACCGCCCCTGATGCCGGGCCAGCACGTCCGCGTGCTGCTGGAACAACTCCAGCGTGAGCAGCAGCAAATCGTCGAAATCGACGGCTCCGGCCGCCCGCAGGTTCCCCTGGTAACGGCGATAGGCCACCACCGCCAATACGTCGCGGTCGTCTTCGGTATGCTCCATGGCGCCGGACGGCCGCACGCCGGCCATCTTCCAGCGACTGATGCGGGCCAGCAGATCCCCCGGCCGCCACGTTTCGTCGCCCAGCCGCACGTCGCGGAGCGCCTTGCGGGCTGCCGATTCCTGGTCGCCGCGGTCGTAGATCGCGAACTTCGCCGGATAGCCCAGCCGCTCGATCTCCTGCCGCAGTACGCGCACACAGAAGGCGTGAAATGTCGAGACGAGCGGCCGCCGCCGCAGCTTTCCACCCAGAAGCGCCGTCGTCCGCTCGCGCATCTCGCGGGCGGCCTTATTGGTGAAGGTGACGGACAGAATCCGCTCGGGCGGCGTGCCCCGGCGGATCAGCTCCGCCATGCGATACGTGATGACCCGCGTCTTGCCTGTACCGGCCCCCGCCAGCACCAAGAGCGGTCCGGACGAAATCAGCACGGCCTCCCGCTGCCGCGGATTCAGCTCGCTCAGTCGATCCATCAGTCGGAGGACCCCTGCCTTACTCGTCGGACAGCGGGATGACGTCGTCGCTCGAGTCGCGCGGCGGACGCTTATCCCGCAGCGATTCCTCGACGCGGAACTCGCCGCTCTCCTCCGGGATCGGGATGGGGACATCCTGGCTGAGATCCTCGGGACGCGCCGGCAGCTTGCCGGGCTGCGGCCGCGGTGCCGCCGGGCGCTTCGCCGAAGCCTCTCCGGCGTGTCCACCCCGGCCGTTCGAGCGCCGCTTCTGTTGCGGAGCGGCATCCTGCGACCGGAGCACGTAGCCCACATCGCCGATGATCAGCTCGTCGCCCGGCAGGACGGGGGTTTCGCCGTTGATCCGCTCGCCGTTGAGCCGCACGCCATTCATGCTCCCCAGGTCGCGGACGACGATCCGGTCGTCGACCTGGGCGATGCAGCAGTGCTTGCGGGAGACCTTGCGACTGTCTTTGAGCACGACATCGCACTCGGGGTGGCGGCCGACGAAGACGATCGTCTTGTCGAGGACGATCGGCCGGCCTTTGTCGAGCGGCATCAGGTAGACAGCCATAACCAGATCATACCGCGGCCATTCCACGCGGGGAAAGCAAATCCGCCCGCGGGCGGCCATAGTAACCCGACGCGCAAGCGAGGCGGATGCGGGAGCGACTGGTTGCAGGCCCCCTCGCTTGCGCGTCGGGTTAGTTTGTAAGTGCTCGACAGCACAGCTTGCACTGGCTGACAAATGGAAAAGTCGTGGACCGGCGGCCGCACAAGCTGGATGAGCGGCCTGCCGTCCGCTAAGTTCGAGAGGGGTTCCACGCCTGCGCTTATGGGATTCGCCCATGCTCCGCTTCAGCCTGATTTTTGCAGCCATCGCGGTCGGTCCTGCATTCGCGGCGGCGGCCGACGAAGCCGGCACGCCCAAAGTCGATTTCAACCGCGATATCCGACCGATCCTCTCGGACACCTGCTTTGCCTGCCACGGCCCGGACGCCAACAAGCGCGAGGCCGACCTTCGGCTGGATGAGCAGGGCGGCCTGTTCGGCGACCGCGGCGGCTATGCGGCGGTCGTCCCCGGCAAGGCGGCCGAAAGCGAACTGTTCAGCCGCATCACGGCCGAGGATCCGACGGTCCGCATGCCGCCGGCCGATTCGGGCCTGAAGCTGGCGCCCGGGCAGATCGACCTGATTCGCCGCTGGATCGAGCAGGGGGCCGAGTACCGTGGCCACTGGGCGTACATTCCGCCCGAAAGGCCGCCCGCGCCCGACGTCGATCGGCCGGGCTTCGTCCGCAATGGCGTAGACAGGTTCATCCTCGCGAAGCTCGGCGAGAAGGGCCTGGAGCCGTCGCCGGAGGCGGATCGCGTGACGCTCATCCGCCGGCTGTCATTCGACCTCACCGGACTGCCGCCCACACCCGAGGAAGTCGACGCCTTTGTGAACGACCCGCGGCCGGACGCTTACGAGCGGCTGGTGGACCGCCTGCTGGCCTCGCCGCACTTCGGGGAGCGAATGGCGATCTACTGGCTCGACCTTGTCCGCTACGCCGACACCAATGGCATCCACGGCGACAACCACCGCGACGTGTGGCTGTACCGCGACTACGTCATCCGGGCCTTCAATGCCGATAAGCCGTTCGACCAGTTCACCATAGAGCAAATCGCCGGCGACCTGCTGGAAAACCCGAGCGACTGGCAGCGGAGTGCCTCCGGCTACAACCGCCTCTTGCGGACGACGCGCGAGGGCGGAGCGCAGCCGAAGGAGTACCTCGCGAAGTACGCCGCCGACCGCGTGCGGAACGTCTCGACCGTCTGGCTCGGTTCGACCATGGGCTGCGCCGAATGCCACGACCACAAGTTCGATCCCATCAGCACGCAGGAGTTTTACAGCTTCGCCGCCTTTTTCGCGGACATTAAAGAAACGGCCGTGGGCGTGCAGGAACCGACGAAGTTCCCCACGCCGGAGCAGCACGCGGCCGCGGCGCGGCTCGACAGCCGCATCGCCGAGCTGAAACGCACACTCGACACGCAGACGCCGGAACTGGACCAGGCCCTGGCCCGCTGGGAGGCCGAATCCGGTTCGCTGCGCCCGCAGTGGACTGTGCTGGCGTTGGACAAGTTAACTTCAGCGACGGGCGCCGAATTCAAGCGGCAGGACGACGGCTCGCTCCGCGTCACCGGCGGCGGCGAACGCGATACGTTCACCCTCACGGCCGCCGCGCCCATGGACGGCATCACGGCCATGCGGCTGGAAGTGCTGCCCGACGATGCCCTGCCCGCCAAAGGCCCCGGCCGCGCCTCCAACGGCAATTTCGTGGTGCACGAGGTGGAATTGTCCGTCGAGGACAATCCCGCGGAATGGGCGGCCGCCTCGGCGACGCACTCGCAGCAGAAGTTCAACGTGGCGGCGGCCATCGACGGCAAGGGCGACACCGGCTGGGCCATCCTCGACCAGACGGGCCGCGAGAACCACGCCGTCTTCGAGACGAAGGCAGATCTCGGCAAGGCCGGCGAAACCCGCCTGACGCTGCGGCTGGTGCAGAATTACGGCAGCCATCACACGCTGGGCCGCTTCCGCGTTTCGGTGACCGCGGCGCCACGTCCCGTACGTGCGGAGGGTGCGGATGGTCCGCCGCAGAACGTCCGCGAAATTCTTGCCCTCGAACCAGATAAGCGCAGCGAGGAGCAGAGGCGAACGCTCGCCGCCTGGTATCGCACGGTCGCTCCACCGCTGCAGCCGGTCCGCGAGGAACTGGCGCGGGTCGAGGCCGAGCGCAAGCAGCTTGCGGAGGCGATGCCTCAGACGCTGATCTCCGTCTCCGTCCCTCCGCGCGAGATGCGCGTGCTGCCGCGGGGCAACTGGCTCGACGACTCCGGCCCCCTCGTGCAGCCGTCGCTGCCCGCGTTTCAAACGTCGCCCGAGAGCCACGACGGCCGGATGACGCGGCTCGATCTCGCCCGGTGGCTGGTGGCGGCCGAGAATCCGCTGACGGCCCGCGTCTTCGTCAATCGCATGTGGAAGCTCGCCTTCGGCCACGGCCTCGTCGCCACGCTCGACGACTTCGGCTCGCAAGGCGCGCGGCCCACGCACCCCGAACTGTTGGACTGGCTCGCGATGGAGTTTCAGGGAGTCGAGAGTCGAGAGTCGAGAGTCGAGGGCCAGAGGGCAGCGGTCAGCAGTCAGCGGTCAGCGGTCAGCGGTCAGCAAGCGGCGGACGACCGCGCTGAATCTGACCCACGATCCTCGACCCTCGGCTCTCGACCCTCCGCTGACCCTCAACCCTCAACCCTCAACCCTCAACCTACCTCTCAACCCTCAACCCTCAACCCTCAACCCCTTTGGTCCATCAAGCGGCTCGTGCGGCTGATCGTCACTTCGGGCACGTACCGGCAGTCGTCGCACGGTTCGCCGGCGCTCGCCAAGGCCGATCCGGGGAACCGCTGGTATGCCCGGCAAACGCGGTTCCGGCTGCCGGCTGAGACGGTGCGCGATACGGCACTGGCCACGAGCGGCCTGTTGGTCCATGAGTTGGGCGGCCCCAGCGTCAAGCCCTACCAGCCGGCGGGCTATTGGGCCCACCTGAACTTTCCGACTCGGGAGTGGCAGCACGATACGGGCCGCGACCAGTACCGCCGCGGCCTCTACACGTACTGGTGCCGCACGTTTCTGCACCCGAGCCTGCTGGCCTTCGACGCCGCCACGCGCGAAGAGTGCACCGTCGAGCGGCCACGATCGAACACGCCGCTGCAGGCGCTCGCGCTGTTGAACGACACGTCGTACGTGGAAGCCTCCCGAATGCTGGCCGCCCGCATCCTGAGTGAAGGCGGCTCGACCGCCACCGAACGGCTCAATTTCGCCTGTCGCCTCGTGCTCTCCCGCCCGCCGCGACCGCAAGAAGCCGCCGTGCTGACGGAGCTTCTCGAAAAGCACGCGCAGCACTACGCCGCCGAGCGGGAATCGGCCGCCGACCTGCTGAAGGTCGGCCTCGAACCGGCCCCGAACACTCACGATCCAGCCGAACTCGCCGCCTGGACTTCCATCGCCCGCGTGATCCTCAACCTGCACGAAGCCCTCACGCGCCAGTAGTGCTTCCACCTACTGCCATCCGCCTACTGCCTACTGCCTTCTGACTCCCGTGATCGTCGGCCTCGGCACAGACATCGTCGAAATCGTGCGCATCGGCCGCATGGTCGAGCGTCACGGCGAGATCTTTCTCCAGCGGGTCTACACGCCTGACGAGGTTCGCTACTGCCAGCGCCGCCGCGAGTGCTACCAGCACTTCGCTGGACGCTGGGCCGCCAAGGAAGCCGTCATGAAGACGCTCGGCACTGGCTGGACCCGCGGCGTGAGCTGGCAGGACATCGAAGTCGCCACCACCCGCAGCGGCCAGCCCACGATCCACCTGCACGGCGGCGCCCGCGACATCGCCGACCGCCTGGAGATCGACGAGATCCTGATCACGATCTCGCACTGCCGCGAATACGCCACCGCCACCGCCATCGCCGTCCGCCACTGAAGGGTCGAGAGTCGAGGGTCAAGAGTCGAGAGCCAGAAGTCAGCGGTCAGCAAAGCGCATCGCGGCTCCGTCCGACCCTCAGCCCTCAATCTTCCTTTTTGCGCCTTCTGTGCCTTCTTGCGGCAATAGACTCTTTGCGGTTACGACTCGCGGAGGCGGGTGCCGATCCAGAAGATGACGGCGGCCACGGCCAACAGCGCCGGCATCCAGATCAGCTCGAAGCCGAACTGAAGCTGCCAAATGACTAGCAGCGGCAGGAACACCAGCACGATGAACTGCAGAAGGGTGCCGATCTGCTGCTTCATCGCGTCATTCGCTTTCGCGAGCCGTCTCTGACGCCGCCTCCTGCGGAGCCTTGCGCTCCAGCCGCACGACCGCGTGCAGCCCGTCTTCCAGGAACGTCAGCTCCGTCGTCACGCCCGAGAAGCCGCCCAACAGCCGCGACATCTCGCTGTTGGCCGGCAGACGCGGCGGCTGCCGCGGTTCGAGCTGCGTGCCATAGATCGTGTGGCCCATTGTCCGGCCGTCCTCCGCCAGCACATACGCGCCGTCGAGCTTGAGGAAGTCGACGCCGAACAAGTCCGCCGCGTCGGCCACGATGCTCTTCGCCGCCTCCTGAGGATTGCCGGCCGCATCGGGATGCTCGGCCAGGTATCCGCGGGCCGCGCCCGTCAACAGGCCCAGGTTGTTGAGGATCGCCCGCCGGTTGTTCTCCGCCCAGCCCAGTTGGAAGTCATCGAGCACCTTGTTCCAGTTCTGCGGCCGCACCCGCAGCATCGCATGCGCCTTCACCGCCGCACGCTTCGCATCCGCACCGCCTCGCTTCGCCTCTTCGCGGCCCGCGTGCGCTTCGGCGATGTCATCCAGCACGAACTTCTTGGTCGCCACGTACAACCCGTCGCCGATGCGCGCCCAGAAGAAGCGCCACTTCAGCGGTCCGAAGCTGAGCGAGAACGTGCGGATCCGCGAGCCTTCAAGCGCGGCCGGCAGTTCGTAGAAGTCCTGCCCCACCTCGAACCACCATCCCTGGGCGGGCCGCCGGGCCAGCGCCGCCATCAGCGGATCGAGCTTCTCGAAGAACCCGTCCACAATCGCCGCGTCTTTCACAGGAATCGAAACATACACCGGCGAATTCAGCGACGTGATGAGCGCGCTGATCCAGACCATTTCGTTGTTCCCGAACCAGTTGCGGCCGCTGAACGAACCCAGCGCATTGCCGAGAAAGCCCGTCAGGTTGAACTCGAACATCGTCTCGGCGTCGTAGATGTGGAAACCCACCTGGGTCCCGAGACCCTTCATCGCAAACTGTTTCAGGTCCGGCAGCGCTTCCGGCGACACGCCCAGCTCGCGCGTCGCATTCCGCTCCAACTCATCCACGACGTCGGGCAGCGACCGCGCGAACGCGTCTTTGTTGAAATTGAACGCAATCGAAAAGATGTTGCCCTTCGGCACCGGCAGGTCGTCGAGCGGCTGCGGCTCGCCGCCCAGCGTCTGCGCGAGGCCCTGGTAGATCGAGTTGTTGATCAAGGGCAGCACGATTGTCTCGGCCCGGTATTCCGCCGGCGTCATGCGGATGCGGACGGCGATCGGATCGAAGAACGTGCGCCAGTACTGGTCGTACTGCTCGCGGAACGACTGGTAGGCGTCCGCCTCTTCCTGCGTCACACCCTCCAGTGGAATCTCGCAGCACGGCACCATCGCAGCGGCGCTGCCCACGACTGTGCACTGGCCGGTCAGCCCGTCCGGCCCGAGCGAGTACTCGCCGCCGTTGGGGTTCTCCAGCGTCCCCTCTCCGTACACGTCCTGCGCGCAGCCGCCCTCGACCAGTTCGGCCAGCGATTCCGCCCGCTTGCCGTACTGCGTGCGGTACATCATCGCCGCGTGGTTGATCATCCGCAGGTGGTTGTACGCCAGCAGTCGCCGCCGCTCGGTCAGCTTCAGCCGCGGGCCGACGACGTTCCGAATGAAGGGGTCCGACAGGTAAATCAAAACATCCTCTTCTTCGGCCCCGGCAGGCATCAGCGTGCGGATGTACTTGAACTCGTCGGTGTTCCCCAGCGTGGTGATGGGCTGCCCATCGCGGTCCTTTCCCTCGATCGCCGCCAGCACTCGCGTGAGGCCGACGATCGAGTTGCTCCGCACGTGCAGGTCTTCGCGCGGATACGCCGAAAACACGTGCACGCTGCGGTCCGGCGTCGTCACGTGCACGTACTTGACGCCGCGGAACTCGCCCTCGCTCCGCGCGGCATGCTCGACGGCGGCGGCCTCGCCGAGGAACTGGTCCATCCGCGTTTTGAACACCGCCGGCTGCTTCACCTGGAAGATGAGCGTGACGTCGCTGCCCTCCCGCAGGTACAGGTCGCTGCCGGTGACGGCCACGCGTTCGACGACCAGATCGTAAAACGGCCGCGTGAGGCCGCTGGTACGCAGCGCGAGCTGGTCCTTCAATCGCTCGCCCACCCGCGCGGTCGTCGCGTCCTGCGCCGCCTGGTTGAACAGGTGCGTGCCCCACAAATCGGCCGTCTCGGTCAATTCCAGCAGCTTGGTGAGCGTGCGGCATTCGACGAGGTACTGATCGGCCGGAACCATCTGCGAGAGTTCCGATACCTTGGGATCCCTGCCGGCGAGCATCTCGCTCCACGGATGGCTCTTGAGTGTCGGCGGCTGCAAATCCTCGACCGCCACCCGCTGCTGCGGACTGCGCGCGGGACGCTCGCCGCGCATCGTGTCGAGCTGCAGGCTCTCCTGAACGGCCAGCGCCCCGGAGAAGGTGCTGAACAGGTCCGCGTCGTCGCGGCGGCCGCGCCGCCAATCCTCACGGCGATCGAGTTGCCCGATCCGCTCGGCGATCTGATCGAGCTTCCCCTCGCGGTGCGCCAACTGGAGCGCCACATATTGAATGTACGGGTCGCGGGGATTGAGCGCGAGATGCCCCAGCGCTTCGTCAAGCGTCCACGCATACTTCGTCCGGGCGCGCTCACTTCCGACGGCTACGCCCCCGGCCGCGGCTCCACAAAATACGATCGTCACCAACACCGACGTCCAGCGAGTGATCGATGTCCGCGCCTTCATGAGGAGCCTCTGAGCTGAGGGTTCGTCTCGAACTGTTCTGCAGTACGATACCGCCCGGCGCGACGCCGGGTTTCATCGACAGCACGGATGTGCCCAATCTGTTTCAGGCAAAAAAATGGAGGGCAAAAAAATGAGAACGAAAGGGCTTTGCCTTCATCTTTTTGCCCCTGATCTTTTTGCCCGCTGCGGCTTCTGATTTCTGCTGAACGTGCCAGCTTCACGAGCCAAAAGCGTCAGTGCCCAGAGCCTTTCTTCACGTCTCGTGAAGCCAGTTCCTGGAACTCGATGAAACGCTTGTTCCACTGTCGCCGCAGCTTTTGCACTTTCTCCGGATGCTCCGCGGCCAGGTTGTTGGTTTCGGTGCGGTCGGTGTCGAGATCGTAAAGTTCCCACGGGTCGCTCCTCGCGGACACCAGTTTCCATTGGCCGACGCGGATTGCGCGGTTGCCCTCGTGCAGCCACCACAAGGCGTCGTGCGAAACACTGTGATCCTGGCGGAATACCGGCACCAGGCTTCGCCCGGCAAACGGCGGTGCCTCGTTTCCGTCCTCGTCTCGCGGGCGATCGGCCACGCCGGCCAGTTCCAGCACCGTCGGCACGACGTCGATCACGTGGCCGGCATTGTGCCGCAATTCGCCACGGGCGGCGATGCCCTGCGGCCAATGCACGATCAGCGGCGTGGCGATACCGCCTTCATGCACCCACGTCTTGTGCCGGCGGAAGGGTGTGTTCGCCGCCGTGGACCACCCCGGCCCCAGGCACAGGTACGTCGCCGCCGAACCCGCCGCGGCCGTCGAATCGTGGCCGTCGTCGCGAACCATGATCTCCGCACTCGCGCCGTTGTCCGAAAGGAACAGGATCAGCGTGTTCTCAAACGCGTTCATCTCCCGAAGCTGGTCGAGCACCCGCCCGATCTCGCGGTCCATGCGATCCACCATTGCCGCGTGCACCGCCATCTTGGCGGCCTGAAACTCGCGCTGCTCGTCCGTCAGCTCGCTCCAGGGCAGGGGACGATTCACCTCGCCTGGCCCAAGCGTCTTCAGCGCTTCGGGAAAATGGTACGGGGGACCAATCTCGCGCTCGACGGGCGAGAGGCTGGCATCGATGATCCCCAGCTTCTGAATTCGCTCCCAGCGCTGCCCGCGAATCGCCTCCCACCCTTGTCGGTACAGTTCGCGATATCGCGCGATGTCTTCCGGCAGCGCGTGCAGCGGGAAATGCGGTGCGGTAAACGCCAGATAATGGAAGAACGGCCGGTCGGCATGCTCTCGCGCGTGCTCGCGCAAGGTCTCGACGGCGTGGTCGGCAATCGCCGTCGTCGCGTAATAGCCGCTGTCTCTTTCCACCGCCGGCAGCGGCCGGTCGTCTTTGAAATGCGCCCCCGGACTGAAGAACCGCCCCTGGTCGCGCAGGTAATACGAGCGGTCGAAGCCGTTCTCCAGCGGCATGCCGTCGACGTGCCATTTCCCGGAGTGATACGAGCGATACCCCGCGGGCTTCAACAATTCCGGCAGCAGCCGCGCCCACTCCGGCCGCTGTCCGCGACCGCCGCTGGGAATCCCCGGCAGCGTATCCCGCCGGATCTGCTGGGCGTAGTACCCGGTCAGGAGCGCCCCCCGCGTCGGCCAGCAGCGGGCCGTGCTGTAGAACTGCGTGAACCGCAGGCCATGTTCCGCAAGAAGATCCAGGTGCGGCGTCTCAA
This sequence comes from Planctomycetota bacterium, assembly GCA_019347905.1. GTDB lineage: Bacteria > Planctomycetota > Planctomycetia > Planctomycetales > Planctomycetaceae > JAHWKJ01. The sequence goes on along the minus strand of JAHWKJ010000020.1, from coordinate 2,665 downwards.
TCTCGCCTCCGTAGCGGCCCAGATCGGAAAACCCAAGGTCATCCGCCAGGATAACGAGCACATTCGGCCGCTCAGCCGCCATCGACCGCGGCAGCGGCGGAAACAGAATCACAAGCGCGATGAGTCGCCACATGGTGAATGTGTTCTTTATATGAACCCTGTGGATGTGATGAGCTGTTGGCACGATTTCCCGAACACCGCACAGCCAGAATAGCCGCCCCGCGCGTTGCGCTCCAGCAGTTCGCCGGCGTTTCCGGCCGCGCCGGCTGCCTGTACATCCCCGCGCGCGCGAGCTAAACTCGCATCATTGAGGGCACGGCCTCCACCTGCAGCCGATCCTTGCCCGTGTCGGGTCCTCCTACACCAGCCGCACCGCGCACCCCTAGCTCAATTGGATAGAGCATCGGTCTACGGAACCGAAGGTTGCTGGTTCGAGTCCAGCGGGGTGTACTTTGACAGGTAAGGACTTACGGCGAGCCGCAGGCCCGCCCTCCCCCACCTGTCACAAGAACTGTCACAAAAAAGCCCCCGCCAGTTGCCGCTGACGGGGGCCAACGAACCTCTCGGCTCGTTTCGGGTTTTACTCGAAGTCGGGAGGTTCAGCCGTGAAGAAGAGAGCTCCGAAGCCGTGGTTCCGCCCCTCGCGGGGCTGCTGGTACATCACGCTCGACGGCAGGCAGCACAATCTCGGTGCCTGCGAAGAATCCGAAGCGTGGGTCCGGGCTGACGCCCTGAAGCGGCAGCGCCCGAACGTCTCTCCCGAAGCCGTCGTCGCTCTGATCGACGCGTACCTCGATTGGTGCCAGAAGCATCGGGCCGCGGAGACGTACCGCTGGTATCTCGACCGCCTGCAGTCCTTTGCGAAGACCATTGAGGCCGACCTCACGGTCAGCGATCTCAAGCCCTTCCACGTCCAGAAGTGGGTGGACACCCACGACGGCTGGTCGAAGGGCAGCCGCCGGAACGCGATCGCTGCGGTGAAGCGCGTCTTCCATTGGGCCGAAGAGCAGGGCTACATCGACCGCAGCCCCATCGCTCACCTCAAGAAGCCGCAGTGCGGCAAGAAGGAAGTCGTCGTCCCGGCCGAGCACTACCAGCGGATGCTCGACCTCACGCACGACGAACCGTTCCGCGACCTGCTCACGGTGACGTGGGAGACGGGCTGCCGGCCGCAGGAGTCTCTGCGCGTGGAAGCGCGGCATGTCGATCTGACGCACCAGCGGTGGCTGATTCCCACCACCCCTGGTAAGCCCGACAACCGCGTCGTCTACATGACCGACGCCGCAATGCAGATCGTCCGGCGTCTCGTGCTGCGGCATCCGACCGGCAAGCTGTTTCGCAATACCGACGGCAAGCCGTGGACGACCGATGCGGTCAACTGTCGCTTTCATCGCTTCGTTCCGAAGATCGGCGTCCGCTACTCGCTCTACGCGATCCGCCACACGTGGATCACGCGGATGCTCGAAGCCGGCGTGGACAGCCTCACGGTCGCGATCCTCGCGGGCCACAAGGATCCCTCGATGCTGGCGAAGCACTACGCGCACTTGTCGCTGAATCCCAAGCGCCTGCTCGACGAGGCGAGAAAGGCGGCGGGATGAAGAAAGCCCCGCCTTCCGTGGCGGGGCACCGTGCGGCTACAGTTTGAGATGACGCAGACGGGGACGCGGGGGCCTTCTCTTCGCCGGAATCGGCTCCTCGCGTTCCCGTTTCGTCGTTTCGAGCAGGGCGTCGAGTTGCGCCTCACTCACGCGGATCGCTCCGCCGATTTTGTGGTGCTCAAGAACCCTGCCGGCCACCAGCTCATACACCTTCGATGGACTGAGTCGGAGCCGCTCGGCCACGTCGCGCACCGTCAACACCGCTCTCCTCCTTTCCGTCCTCAGACCTCGCTTTCACGGCAGCCCAGAAGTCCTTCTTGCAAAGGAACCCCTGGAAGCCGTCTTTGAACTTCACGTCCAGCCCCTCGGTGGTCTGGCAGCACCAGACGCACCGGCCCTCACCGAACCTGCTTGCCGTCAGCATTCTTCCTCCTCTCTTTTCGGACCTCTTTGATGAGCCAGGCGATCAGCACTTCCTGCGAGCGAATCACCTCACGCTGAGCGCGGATCACTGCGCTCTTCGGCACCGTCCTCACATCACTCTCCTTTCGAGCTTGGAAAACGAGTCGCGGACCTTCTTTCGCAGTTCCGCGACAGACCACGGCGGAATCGCACACCGCCGATTCCACTCCAGCATGTATGCAAGCGCTTCTTCGGCAGTCAGCCCTGCGTCGCGAAGGATGCAGGCGACGCGGAAGCACGCGTCCGATCCCCGCTGTCCCTGGATCGACGGGATGGTGCGGATGTACGCCCCGAGGTCGCGAATGTCCGTGGACAGTTGCCGGGTTCGTAACTCGGCAACTCTGGACGAGAGCGTTTCGCTCAAGGGTTCCGCGGGAATTGGCGGCAGCCACGCCGGATCGAACGGCGGCAGGTCGAGCGTCGCTTCACCGATCAGTTCGTACTCCCGTCCATCTACGACCGAACCGAACCCCACGACATACCCGTTCCCGCCGGCCCGCACGTCCCAACCTCGATGTGCCTTCACGGCGTTCCGCAGACCGGGGACCGAGCGGTAGAAGAAGTGCGTCCCCCTGCGCGGCGTCCGCACTGTCCACGGCGTCTCC
>JAHWKJ010000367.1 GCA_019347905.1 Planctomycetota bacterium | reverse complement strand
GACTCCGCCTTCGGCTTGTCCGCCTCACGTTGCTGGCTCTCGTCCTGAGCCGCGGCGGACGATACGCCGAGGCACAGCATCGTTGCGACCAACAGCACCCGCCGGCATACCGATGCATTCACGATGACTCTCCCGTTGTTCCGCGTCCGCCGAGCGCTTCAGCGCCGCCGCGCCCACAATTCGAGGATCTTCTTCGCTGCCAGCAGCACCAGCGCGATCGTGCCCACGATCACCCCTGTGCGCAGCTTTTCGCTTTCCACCATCACCGAGGTGATCGTACCGGCGAGCAGACTGAGAATGAAAACATTGGCCGTGCCCAGCGCTCCGGGGAAGAACCGCTTCCGCACGAGACCGCGGTCGCGCAGCTCGTTGAAGGCCACGGCCAGCACGACCAGCATGCCGACGATCAACCCCTGCAGCTCGTCTGGATGGCTCTTGACGGTCTTGGCCACGCTGTCGATGACCACCTGCAAGAAGAGCGCGCCCAGCATCACGCCCGCCACCGTCCCCACGCCGCCCGTGAGGCTGCAGCCGCCCACAACGGCGGCCGCGATCGCATTCAGCTCCTGCCCCACGCCCTGCGACGCCGGATTGGCCATGCCGATATAGCTGCAGTACAGGATGCCTGCGATTGACGCGGTGACCGAGCCGGTGCAGTACGCGAGCCACTTCAGCCGCTCGGTGCGGATGCCCGACAGCCGTGCCGCCCGTTCGTTCCCGCCCATCGCATACAGATGCCGGCCCGTCACCGTGCCCGAAAGGAGCAACCACATCACCGCGGCGACGGCGAGGAAAATCGCCAGCGTGATCGCCCAGTCCTTTCCCCACGTGCCGAACGCCGCGTCGTCGATGTAAATCTGCGTGTTGCGCCCCTGCTGCGAAAATGCGGCGGTCACGTCCTGAATCAGCACGCGGGCGAAGCTCCTGAGGCCTACCAGCGACGCCAGCGTCGCCACAAACGGCGGCAGTCCCACGCAGGTCACCAGCCAAGCGTGAAACGTGCCGATCAGCACGCCCACCAGCAGCGTCCCGCCCACCGCCGCGGCCAGAATCCAGCCCGAGAGATCCCGTGTGATCGGATTTCCGAACTCATCGACCGGCGCCAGCATGAAGATGATCGAAGCACACACGGCACTGGAAAAGGCGATCACCGATCCGCTCGACAGATCGATCCCGCCCGAGATGATCACCGTCGCCGCCCCCAGCGCAAAGATGCCCAGCAGCGAGGTCTGCCGCAGAATCTCGTGCGCGTTCTGCGCCGGCTTGGTGCGGTAGGCGTCGTCCAGCACCGCCGTGAGCGCGACCACGGCGGCGACGGCCGCCAGCAGGCTCAGTTCGGTGCCGGTCCGGCGGGCGAAGCCCCCCAGCGAGCTGAAGCCGCGGACTACGACCCGGTCAGCGCGTGTTGCTTCAGCCACTCTTTGAATTCGCTGAGAGTCAGAAACTCGGTGTCCGGCCCGAACAGGTCTTTCGTCACCGGCGAGCCTTCATCGGGTACGACGACCTTCAGACCCGTCGTGTGAATGTCGCCCTCAGGCTCGTCGCGGTTCGGCAGCACCTCGCCAATTGCCTTCGCGTCGTCTTCTACCAGCGCCTTCAACAGCTTCACGCCCTGGAAGCCCATCTCATACGGGTTCTGCACCAGCAGGGCCTCCACCTGGCCCTTGTCCATACCGATGATGGAGGGCGGATCGGCGTCGAAGCCGACGACGGTGATCTTGTCTTCCAACTCCAGCGCGTCGACCGTCTGAATGATCGCCGGCGTGTTATATGACCAGATGCCGAGGAGCAGGTCCACGTCCTCGTTCTGGTCGATCGCGATGCGGACGAAGCGCGGCGCTTCATCGGCGTTGCCGCCGTCGGCGAGAAACGCCTTCTGCTCGAACTCTTCTCCCGCACCTTCCTGAAAGCCGCTGATCCGGGCCTTGGCATTCGAGGCTCCCTTGAGACCGACGAAGGCCGCATAATTGGCCCCCTCCGGCTTGAGTGCCCGCGCGGCCTTGCCCAGTTCGCGGCCTGCGACGACGTTGTCGGTGCCGATGTACGCCAGCCGCGCATCGCGGGCCTTGGCGCGGTCGACGTCGGAGTCGATCGTAATCACCTTCACGCCGGCCTTCTGCAGCGCCCGCATCTGGTCGACGAGGGCCTGGCTGTTGTCGTCGGTGACGCTGATGCCGACGGCCACGACGTCGGTCGAGTTGGCGTACTGCTTCAACTTGTCGAGCTGCGTGCCGACAGTGAAATCCCCCCGGTCGAAGACGACCTTATAGCCGGCATCGTCGAGATCGAACTCCTCGACCGCATCATTCACCCCGGCCGCCGCCGCGTCCCAGAAGGGCGAAGAGCCGTTCGTGAGAATGACGATCCGCTTGACGCCCCCGCCGCGCGCCCCCTCCCCGGCCTCCGGCACTTCCGACCCGCACCCGGCGAGCGTCACGAGTGCCAGCGAAAGCGTCGCGAACAGTAACCGGCATCCAGTGCTGAGACTCATGGGCGTGCGGAGTGAAATGGCTTTGAATGAGGTCACGAAACGCGAAAACTCACGATACTTCTGCCCCGGAACGAAGTCAACGAGCATTGCGAGGCACGGTCCTCACGCTCTCGCGCCTTCCGTCGGCGGGGGCAACTTGGCAACTTCGCAACTTGCACACGCCCCGGCCCCTCCGCCATCTTGCCCCTCAACTGTTTGCCACGGGCATCGACATCGGCAGGGCGAATCTGGCCACGGCGCGGTTCCCCATGTGATCGTCCGAATGGTCCCTCCATCCCAACGGCAGCGGTTGCGCTTCCACCATCTCGATGCCATCTTGACTTGGCTAAATGGCGTCGGTGGAATGGCTCTCGTTCCGGATCTCCATCCGAGGCTGGCAGATCGCTGTTCCGCCGATGTGAGGGAGCAGGCGAGACACTTCCTGACATTCTGGGGCGACCGCATGATCATCTGGAGTGGTTGGGGCTTCCTCGTCGCGATCATTGGGTTCGGCTGTCTTGTTGCCACTGAAGTCATCGTCGAAGGGGCTTTCCGCGACGACCAGTACTATCAAGCTCACGGATGGCCGAAAATGGTGGCATTCACTATTGCTGCCGTAATTGTCGGCGTCGTCGGCCGCGGGCTGCAGCGTCGGCAAGGCAAGGTTCTTGTCGATCCAGCGACCGGCCGCGAAGTCGTTGTTAGCAGGGGCAATACGTTCTTTTTCATCCCGATGGAGTATTGGGCGCCGATCTTCCTCGTGCTCGGGATCATCTTCCTGTTCGTTACGGAATGACCACCGCGATCCGTACGGCGAGCGAGCTGGGCGGGACGGACTGGCAGTCGTTACATCGGCTCAACCTTCAGCGACTTCCCGCCGGAGATCTCGAAGATGCGATGGCGGACGTTTGTCGCGGCTTCCACGACGTCCGGCCAGAGCTTGACGAACTTCCAGGCCTGCTCGTGGAGCTTCATGTTCATCCATTGCCGGGACAGGCAGAAGAATTGAAAGCCAGTGTCGTCCAGCGCCTGGCGTTCGACCTTGTTTTTCAGAATGCGGCCGTCGCCGCTGATGATCGTCCACGGCTCGGGCTCGCTGCCGAGCGCTTGCAGCCATTCGACGTCGGTGGTTTTGTAGTCGAAGCGGGCATCCTGATCGTGGTGGCGGACCGTGTGGGCGAGCTCGAAGACCTCGACCATGCGGGCGATGCGCAGGGAGAAGTTGCGGTCGAAGAAGAATCTCATCCGGCCAGACGCGATTCAAAACGGACGGCGGCCAGCACCTCGTCCGGATGGACGTTGTACCAGTCGGCTACCAGCCCGGCGTCGCGGTCGTTGGCTTCATACGCCGCGCCGAGAACGGCCGTCGAGATCCCGGCCGATTCCACGATGGGCTTGCCGAAGCAGATTTCCGGGTCGATCACGATGGCGTCGTCGATCCGCCAGCGCACGGCCAGACTGGTGGCCTCTGCGTAGTCGATTCGCTTCAAGAACGGCTTGATGACCTTGGGGAACACGCGCTGCCGGGTGAGGACCTCGATGATTTCCTCGCGGCCGGCCGAATCCAGGCCGGCGTAGAAAACTTCCCTGCCGTCCGTGAGCAATTCTTTCCGGCAGAATGCATGCCGCACGTCGAATGCCCGCTGTAGCGTCGCATACACCTTTCGCAGGGTCTGCAGGGGGACGCCATGCTCGCGGAGCTGACCGGCCACGAAGACGTCGACGAGGTCGTGGAAGCTGATTGCCGTGTCGCCATCCACCGCTTCGTAATCCGCGTGGAAGACGGCTGCGCGCGAAGGACGGCTGCGGAACCACTCACGGATCCGCTCCGTGCGCAACCCGACGAGCCGCGCGGCTTCGGGAAAGGTGTAGATGCCGTGTCCGAGGAGTTTCATGGGCCGCGCGGTGGTGCGACGATTTCGGGTCAACTGCCACGTTTCGTTCTCGCGACAGCGCAATTCTACCTGCGATTGAGGCCACCGCCAGACTGCTGCGGTCCTATTTCGTCTGATTCACGTACGCGCCTGCTACGGCAGATTCTGCCCCGCGTCGTCGGCCGCGGCGCGCAGGATCTGGGGAAGGGTGGCGTCGAAGCGGCCGCGGGAGAGGACTTCGTCGCAGCCGGCGTCTCGGGCGGACTGCAGGCGGGCTTCGTTGATGTGCGAGTCGTACGCGATCACGGGCGGTCGCTTCTCCGGCGGGAGGGCGGCGACGAAGGACGCCACGTCGAGGCCGGGAGTGCCGAGATCGAGGATGATGAGGCGGCAGTCAGGATCGGCCGCACGCTGGAGTGCGGCCTCCTCATTGCCGACCACCTGCACGCGGCAGCCGGTCTGCGCTCCCGCTGCGCCCGCGCGGCTGGAGAACACAAGATCGCGCGTGAGGTACACGATGGTGGCCGGCGCAGACGTCATCTGGAATTCGTTCACTCAGCCTGTGCGCGCTGCAGTCGAAGGACGCGATCCGACGGTTCGTCCGGCGGGGGAAGTTCGCCGGGAGGTTCGCCGCCCCGCGGAATCTCCTCCAGGGTCATCGTCGAATCGTCGATGCGGTACGCAAACGTGCGCGTCGGTTCGAGCCGGATTTCGCCTTGCGACTCGACGCGATACAGCCGCAGCAGCTTCGGCGTCTGCGAGGGAACAATGTCCCAGGCATACGTCGCTGCCGATCCATCCTCGCTGAGGACGGCGCGGTCCTCGCTGATGACCAGACGGTACGATGCGTCGTCGCTCTGCCAGGCTCCCGGCAAAACCGATTGCTCCCGCCACTGCGCGATGCGGCCCGGAATCGGCCCCGTGGCGGCATAGATCGACATCGCCAGCAGCAGGAGAAAACCCAGCCCCGCCAACAGGTTCGTCGCGACGCCGTTGCGGTCGTCTCCGATCACGTCGCGACGGTTGGTCAGCCACAGGAGCGCCCCAGCCATCAGCGGCGAAGCGAGCACGGTCGCCGCCTGCGCCGCGACGATCAATGGAATGGGGTTCTGGCCTTTCTGGATGCTCCACAGCGCGACGAACATGCCCGTCAACAGCACCAGCGTCGTCAGCACTTTGGGGGCCGTGTCAGTCGGCTTGCTGCTCAGCCCGAGCCCGTCGGCGAGGATGAAGCCGCCGATCATCGAGTTGACGAGGAATGACGAGTACGCGGCCGAGAACAGCCCGAGACAGAACAGCGCCGTCCCCTTCTCGCCGAACAGCGGATCGAGCTGCCGGGCGACGTGAGCGACGTCTTCCAGCCGTCTGCCGGAGAGCACGGCGCCTGCCGTGGTCATGATCATCAGCGTGATCAGAGCCATGATCAACGCGCCCACGCGGGCATCTCGCATTCCGTCGCGCATCTCCGCCCGGTCCCAGCCCTTCTGCCGGACGAGATAGCTCTGGAAGTATGCCGCCGTGATGACGAACGTCGTCCCCACCAGCCCCAGCAGCGTCAGGTCGATCTCCGCGCCGCGGCCCGGGATGAACCCCGCCAGAACTTCTCCGGCGTCCGGGGCCGCGAAGAACAGATTGACCGCAAAGGCCACGAGCATCAGGCCGACGAACGTCATCATCAGCCGCTCGACGGCCTTGTACAGGTTCTTGAAGGCGAACAGAAACCCGATCGACAGCGCATTGAATACCACGACCGTGTAGTCGAAATCGACGTACACCTTGAACGCCGAGTGCACGCCGAGATTGTTGCCGAACTGGAACGACGCTGAGATGAAGAACACGCCCAGCCCGATCAAGACGGCCAGCCAGCGGCCGGCGCGGTCGGCGACCAGCTTGCCGGCGGGCTGCTGCGCCACGACGCCCAGCTTCGCTCCGAGGACCGTGAAGACCATCATGAACGCGACGGCCGCGACCACGACCCAGGAGAGCGCATAGCCGTACTTGGCTCCCACCTGCGAGCTGGTGAGGATGCTGCCCGGGCCAATCACCACGCAGGCCGTGATCAGCCCCGGGCCGATGCGGTGGTACCAGCGGCGGCCGGTGGCGCCTGTTTCAGTGGCTCTCGTCATGGGAGGTTGAGGGTTGAGAGTTGAGGGTTGAGGGTTGTGAGTTGATGGTTTAGTCCGTAGGCGGTACCCCACCCCCGAAACCCACCACCCGAAAACAGCAACCCGAAACCCACCTGTAAATTTCTGGTC
>JAHWKJ010000366.1 GCA_019347905.1 Planctomycetota bacterium | reverse complement strand
CGGAACCGGCGGCTCCTCCTGCGGTGCCCGAGGCGGACGGCGAATGCAATGGTCGGTAAACACCAGGTGCTGCCCCTCCCGGGTCTTGCGCTGCGGCATGTGGCACAAGACACACCCCAGCGGCCCCGATGTCGAGACTCGCGGCTCCTCCGGACGCGTGCACGATTCGACGGCGTGGCACGTCAGGCACTTCCGCTCGTAATACGCCGCTTCGAAGGCCCGGACCGGCCGGTGCGCGTGGTGACAATGCACGCAGGTCAGTTGGCGGCCGCTTTCCAGGAAACAGCGGCTTTGCATCATGCGGGCCCCGTGACTCGCGACGCCGAACGCCGCCGGCGCGTCGGTCTCGATCAGGAAGTCAAGCCGGTGATCCGACAGCCGGTCACCGGGCCGAAAGCTGAAGGCATCGGCCGAAGCTTCATAGATCGAGACATCGCCCTGCAGATGACACTGCAGACAGACATCGTTGGCCCGCTCGGCGGAAAGATGGGCCGGCTCGACGATCGGGTCGGAAGCCGGCCGCTCGTCCGCGCGGCTCCGGTGCAAGGCGACGTGACTCTCGCCCGGTCCATGACACCGCTCGCAGCCGATGCCGTCTTCAATCGGCAGCCGGTAACGGTTTCGCGTCGGGCGAAGATGCACGGCCAAACCGCCATGGCAGGCGATGCAGGCCGGCACGATCGGGCGTTCGAAGCGGCGGTTGTGCAACTCGTAACCGGGGCTAAGCCGCCACCGCTTCCCCTCGGCAAACCAGGCCAGCGGAAGCTGAGTCAGGTAGCCGTTCTCCTCGGCGACAAAGGCGCGGGCGTGGCTGCCGGAGCCGACCACGTAAGCGGCCTCGCGCCGCAGAACGTGCTGCGAACCTTCTTCGCGCAGTGTTTCTACCTGGACGAGCGTCTCGCCATCGATGGCCGCCCGGTACGACCAGGGGCCGTGCGGATCCTCGACGGGCGACGTCGAGCCGCCCAGTTCGGCCACCAGCGCAGGCGGCAGGCGTCTCCATGAGCGGAACATGCCGCTCGCAGAGTATTCGGCAGCGATCTCCGCGTGGCACGTTGCGCACGCGGCGCTGCCGACATAGCCGTCGGCAGGCCGTGAGGCTGTTGCTTCGCCTCGAAACGCCGTCGAAGTGTTGCGCGAACCGGTTCCCCGGTCTCCGGGCGGGCGAGCCGCTTTCCCGAAGCCGCCGCGAGACGGGTTCGGCTCGGGTGCGTCGGCGGCTCGCCGCGCAACCGAGATCGAAAACCACGCCGCCACACCGAGCGCGCAGCAGATCAACCCCGCAGTGACGCGCCGTCTAATCTTTCAACTCCAGCGGGATATTGTTGGGTTCGCCTTTCACCTCGACCAGCAGGTCGCTGGTGGCCGGGTCCTCATACTTGGCGGGGATCGAGGGTGCGTCGCTCGTTTCCGCCTCCATACCGGGCAAAGCCCCCTCGGCAAACACCTGCACGGTCACCACGTGAAAGCCGACGACCGCGCCGTCATTCGTCTCATAAGTCGTGAGGGTGAATCGGCCGTTCGGTCCGATCTGGCCGGTGGCCGGATTGCCCTTGGCCTGCGGAACGAAGGTGACGGTTCCTTCCGTCAGCGGCTTTCCGTTGTACGTGACGGTGCCGGTCACCGGCGCCGTGGCTGGGCGGTCGGGATCTCGGCCGCCGCAACCGCACATCAGCAACAGCCCCAGTGCGACCATCAGTCGCCGCGGCCGATCGAACGGTGAACCAGGCCTGGCCATAGATCTTTTCTCCCCACTGTGGTCCGGCGGCCGCAGCCACGTTCAGAAACTGTATCCGCCGGCCGGCTGGCCGTCCGCATGATGCACCAATTGCTTGTAGATCGTGTGGTTGATGTTCTCGCTCAGGAAATGGGCGCTGCCGTCGGCCAGCAGCACCTGGATTCCACCCACGTGCATGCTGATGGCGCCGTACTTGATCCCTCCGATCTCCCGGGCGTCGGGGACCGGCCAGACGCGCCGCGCCTGATTGATCGTGTAGCGGGAGACGATCCACGTCCCGTTTCCGGCGGCCCAGGCGCACCAAGGGGAGTAGCTGGGCGAGCGTTCGCCGAGCGCCAGCACATTGGTCATTCCGTCGATCACGTCGCGGATGCGGACGGGGCGGCTGGGCGCTCGCTCGAAGAGTCCGTCGGGGACGGGCGTATCGAACCAGTCCCCCTGAAAGCCCATGTAGCACGTCACGCCGGCCGGCCCGCGCCCGCCGCACAGTGTGCAGTCCGGCCAGGCCCACCACCGCGCCAGATCGCTGCGGACTGCCTGCGTCGGGTCGCTGGGACACAACAGCGACGGAATGGGCGTCTGGACCAGTTGCCGATTGGTCGTGTTCTCCCACAGGCCGCCGTTGAAGTTGAGCTTCTGGTACAGCGGCGTCTGGTCGATCTGCGGGAGGATCATCGCCATCCAACTGAAGCCGTTGTTGCGGGGGTGAGGCACGCTTGGCGCCGGGCCCGATGGTCGCGGCGCGCTCATCGGGAACATGCTGTAGATTTCGTGATAGTTGTGGATCGCCAGCCCCAACTGCTTGAGGTTGTTCTTGCAGGATGCCCGGCGCGCCGCCTCGCGCGCCTGTTGCACCGCGGGCAGCAGCAGGGCGATCAGGATGGCGATGATGGCAATCACCACCAGAAGCTCGATCAGCGTGAAGCCACGTCTGCCAGTCGTCGGTCGCATGGGACCCCTCCCTTCTCGCGAATGAAACATGGAACGTCTGGACGAAAACGATTGCTGAAAGAAAACGGCGGCCCGAAGACCGCCGCTTCCCTGGTCACTCTGTCTGCGAGCCGCCGGTTTCCGGCTCGTCATCGAATCGATTGGTGACATGGCATTTTTTCAGCACCCGCTGCAACGTGGCGACGGCCGCCCGGCTGACGCGGGTGCGACTGAGCTTCAACAGCTCCAGGTCCGTCAGGGATACGAGGTGCTTCAGGCCGTGATCCGTAATCGGCGTCTCGTTCAGACTCAGTTCCTTCAGCCGACGCAGCCGCGCGACGTGGCGCAGGCCCGCGTCGGTGATCTTCGTGCCGTCGAGAAACAGCCGCTCCAGGGCCGGCGCTGCGGACAGGCGCTCCAGACCCTGGTCCGTGACGCGGGTGCGGTCGAGCGAAAGGATGCCGAGGCTCTCCAGTTCGGGAAGTTGCGACAGTCCCCGATCGGTCAACGGCGTGTCGGCCAGATGCAGAATGTAGAGTTCGCTCAGCCCCTCCAAATGGACGAGGCCGTCGCCGGTGACGTTCGCGCCGACGAGCTCGAGCTTGCGGAGACTTCCCAGCCCGGCGATCACCTGCAGGTCGTCATCGGTCACGTCCGGGCTGCGCCAGTAGATCTCGGTGATCTCCTGCGAGTAGTCCTCGCCGGCCAGCAGGTCGACCAGGGGGACGGCAAGTGGCTCGGTGCGCACAATGGCCCCGCGCTGCTTCAACGCGGCCAGGGCCGACCGTTGCCGCCACAGCCCGGGAGCGTAAACCGCCACGAGCACCGCGACCGCCAGCGGAATGACAAGCAGCACTCGCCAGCGGAATCGGCGAGCCGGCGCCGAAGGCGCAGGATCCGGCGTTGAAGGGGAGCCCGCAGTCATCGCACTCGCCTCCGCATCACGCGAGAGGTGATGCTGAAGCGGAAAAGAGGAGATGGGCGCAATGGAACATCAACCTACCGCAATGCGTCGGCAAAAGCAAACAGTTGGCTCCAGGCCGGAGAATCGCGTAATTCGGAATCAGTGCCATTCAGCGACAAGTGTGGCCGGTTTGATGAACGAAACCTCTTGTTGCTCCCGGGAACGAACAGTTGCCGCCAGCATTGCTCTGATCGGCTTCGGCATCGATTGCCTGCCGAAGATTGGCAGAGCCCGCTGAGGGTGAACGTTGCCGTTGCAGACTAATGTCGCCGGCCGCGGACGGCGGTAGCGGACCCCAGTCACCGCACCACGCGAACAGCAAACGTGTGGAATACCTCCTGGCCGCGGGCATCTCGCACGGTCAGAATGACTTCGTGGTCTCCCCGAGAGTCGGCCGGCACCTTCCATGTGAGCGTTCCGGTCTTCGACACCTCCATCCCCGGCGGACCGACATTGAGCTCGACGCTGACCGGCGTATGCCGGGCTTTCACGGCCGGGGAATATTCGAATGTCTTTCCTGCCTGCGCCGTTCGTGGCGGCTGCGAAGTGACGAGCAAATAATCCAATCCGGATTGTTCCAGGGCAGCATCGACATCGAATTTGTGCAGGACCAACTGATCGTTCGTCGGCGGAAGCACCACGATCACGTTCGCCTGGGGGACGAGGAAAATGCGTCGCCAGACGCCGAATTCTTCACGGTCCCAGGCGTTGAACTTCAAGCCGTGTTCGATGGTGCGCAGCCTCGAAATCGGCCGTGGGTGCCCCAGCAGATGGAGCGTTACGCTGCCGCCGTGGCCGTCTTCCGCCGATGACAGGGACAGGAAGTAGTTCCCGCGCACAGCCGGCAGGCAGTAGCCGGGCAGGGCATCATCCGGGCCGACCCGCTTCAGTGTGGCCGACGCAACTCCCTGCGCGGTAAACACAGTCTTGCCGTCTGGTCCCGGAACGATGTGCCCCATGGCACCTTCGTCGTAGCGTTTCACCACGTTGCCCTCCAGAACGAACGTGGTGGCGGTCCCGGGTGAATAACGCGTGCTCCACGTGCCGAACACCGTGCCGTCGGCGGAGACCAGTCGCCCCTTGTCCGGCTCCCACACGACATCGTTCCCGCGCTCATCGTGAATCGGCACGGGGCGGAGCGTCGTCAGATCCAGAAACCGTCCATTGACCACAACAAAGCGGTTGGAGGCGTGGCCCATCAGGACCACCATGACCTCATCCGAGAAAGGCGGATAGGCCGATAACTCACGCTCGAACGTGGACAGGCTCCAGCGTTCCAGCACACCTTTCTCCGGCAGTCCGAGTACCAGACTCTCCAGCCCGGCCGCGAAAGAAACGCGATCATCGTCTACCGGAATGTAACCCGTGATCCGAGCCTCGTTGATGTCGAAAACCGCCAGCCGCTTCACAGGCGGCAGGTGGAAGATGAAGTATCGGCCACCACCGCCGAGGCACATCTCGCGGAACGGTTCGGGCAGACGCTTGACCACCTTCTCCTCCGCCAGGGCCGGCGGTGTGATCGCCACCGATGACGGATCGGCCGGCGAACCGGAGCCCTCGACCTGAACAGGCACCGGCACTTCCACCCGGGCGACCTCCTTGCCGTCCACGCTGGCGACGACCGCGGCCGTGACCACGGAAACCTCCGCCGCCGGCTGAACCTGGATTTGAAGGGCTTTGCTCAGGTCCAGTTTGATGTTCTGGTCCCCCACGAGGACTTCGGCCGGCCCCAGTCCGACGATGTCCCCTTCGACGGTCTTGCCATCCGCCAGCAGAGCGGCCGGTTTGGGCTTCAGTTCGATTCGTCGGACACCACTCAGTTTCACGGGCCGGCCCCCGACCTTCAGCACGAGATCGTCCGTCAGGCCCAAGACCATGCCTGCGCCGAGGCGGACGGTGACCTCCACGCGGTCTTTGTTCCTCCTGGACACTGGCACCGCCGTTGCAACATAAATCCCATCTTTGGCGGTCATGGGAAACTCCCGGGCCTGCTCGTCGCCGGACCGGAGAACCAGTCGCACGCTCGGCTCCTTCCGGCCAGGAACGACCGAGACGACCTGGGCCTTGAACTCCAGCGGCTCGTGCAGCGTAGCCCGCGTCAACCTGGGCGGGGCCAACTGGATGTCGGGTGCGTCGAGGAAGCGTGTGATGTGGCTGACCGGAATGGCGAGGTTGAGTCCCCGCTGGCCCACCACGCCGGACACGACCACTCCCACGACGTGGCCGCGCTCATCAAGCACCGGGCCGCCCGAACTGCCGAACGTGACGCTGACGTCGATTTGAATGCGATGGAGTTCTCCCTCTTTCTGCCTCAGGGATGACACATTCCCGGCGTTGACGCTGATGGCAGGATATTCCTTTCGATCCGCCGCAAGCGCTGAGCCCAGCGGGAACCCGAAGGCGACAACATCCATCAACTCGGTGACGGCTTCGACCGAGCCGAGCGGCAGGCTTGGCAACTCGCCTTCCGTCTCGACGCGCAACAGCGCGACATCGAGATCCTTGTCCGCGCGAACCACGGACGCAGGCAGGATTCGCTGGGTCTCCAGGCCGGCATCGACGATGAGTTTGATCTCGGCCGCTTCCCGCCTGCGAACGACGTGCTCGTTCGTGACGAACAAGCCGGAAGGATGGACGCAGAAGGCCGTCCCGGTGCCCCGGCCGGGCAGGTCCACCAGCGCCGTGGCCGCCTTGCCCCGCTGGCTGATTTCGACCTTCGTGAGTTGCTCCGCCCGGGCTGGGACGGCGAGGTAAATCACCACCAGGTTGACGAGTGTCGCGTGGCGGAACAACGGGAGCATGGGCTTCTCCGAGATCGGCGGGAGGAAGACGCTTGCCGGGGATGGGGAGGGGCTTCAAGGGAGCCTCGCCGATTAAAAGCAATTCCCGCAGCGAATGCGAACCTTTCACGAGGCGCGAAGGATCGGAAACCGGGCCGCACAGCGACGGCTCATTCTCGGGCGATCGCC
>JAHWKJ010000365.1 GCA_019347905.1 Planctomycetota bacterium | reverse complement strand
AAAAGACCGCCTTCGGCTGAGATTCGCTGTTTTCGACCGGCAAAGGCCGCAAAGACAACGGGATGGGCACCGGCGTCGTCGTCGACGAACGCGGTTACATCGTCACCAATCACCACGTCGTCAATGGCGTCGACTCGCTGCGGGTGACGCTGGCGGACGGCAGCACCTACATGGCTCGCGTCGTCTCGTTCGACGGCAAGCAGGATCTGGCCCTCATCAAGATCGACGCCACGGCGCCGCTCGAAGTGATGCCCATGGGCACTTCGTCGGACCTGATGCTGGGCGAGACCGTGTTCGCCATCGGCAACGCCTTCGGCTACGAGCACACCGTCACGGGCGGAATTGTGAGCGCCCTGTCGCGCGATGTCGAAGTCAACGAAACGCAGTCGTACGAAAACCTCATTCAGACCGACGCCAGCATCAACCCCGGCAACAGCGGCGGGCCGCTGTTGAACCTCGACGGCGACGTGGTGGGGATCAACGTGGCGATCCGGGCCGGCGCCCAGCGGATCGGCTTTGCAATTCCCATCGACGACGCCCGGCGCATCATGGCCCGGCTGATCGCCATCGAGCAGCTCGAAGGCACGACCCACGGCCTCGACCTGGAAGACCGCAAGCAGGGGACAGCTCGCGAACTCGTCGTGCGGTCGGTGACGCCCGGCGGCCCCGGGGCTGCCGCCGGCATTCGTCCGGCCGACGTGATCCTCCGCTCCGGCGAGGTCGACGTCATCGACCGCGTCGATCTGGAGCGCTCCCTGCTCGGACACTCGACGACGGAACCCATAACGCTGCTCGTGCGGCGGGACGGCGGCGTGACGACGGCGAAGCTGACGCTGGCGGAAAGCCAGGGACAGAACATCGAGCCGAACGTCACGGTCGTCGGCGGCACCCGCGACCGCAGCGGTTCAGCGACCGCCGGCAACCGGACGTGGCAGGTGCTGGGCGTGCGGATCTCGCAGGTGAGTCTCGCCGGCCGCGATATCGGCACTTCGCCGTACCGCGGCGGCATGCAGGTCAACGCGGTGCGGCCCGGCAGCCCCGCGGAGGTGAACGGCATTCGCCCCGGCGATATCCTCGTGGGCCTGCACCAGTGGGAAACGGTCACGCCGCAGAACGTTTCGTATGTGCTCTCGCACCCGGAGCTGACGACGTGGGGCCCGCTGAAGTTCTACATCATTCGCGGCCGCGAGACGCTGTTCGGCTTCATGGAACTGCCGCCGGGGCAGTAGGCAGTCGGCGCCGTTTAGCCGCGTCCCGCTGGGACGCGGCTAAACGAGCTGAGTTGCCGGCGTTACTGCGGGCGGGTGAGCCGCCACGTCTGGATGGCGAGCACCGCGAGTGAAGCGGCAGACGCCCAAGCCAGGAACCACCAGTTGGCGGGGATCAGGTCGTAGTGCTCGAAGCCGGGCGCGCCGATCACCGACAGCGCGGCCGCCAGCGGGTTCAGCGTGAGCGCCGCCTCGACCGTGTCGTGGCCGAAGGTGCGTCGCGGCCCAGCCAGACGAGAATGGTGCCGGCGACGATTGCCAGCAGCGTCGCGTAAGCCGCAGTGGTGGCGGCGGCCGTCCGCGCGAACAAGCTGCCGACGCCCGCGCTCAAGACGAGCGCAAAGCCCGCCGTCGCCACCAGGCACACCAGCACGCGGTACACCTGGGGCGCCAGCGCCGGCTTGATGACCATCATCACGGCGTAGCCCGGCAGCGTCGCGCACAAGATGAGCACCAGCGTGAGGGCCACACTCACCAGCTTGCCGCGCAGGATGCGGCCCGCGGACAGCGGCGTCATCTGCAGCAGTTGCCAGCCGCCGCTCTCGCGTTCGGCGCTGAGGATGCCGGCCGCGAGACTGGGCGTGACGAGCACGATGAGCGCCACCTGCAGCACGACCAGAATACCGCCGATCGTCTCCACGCCCCAGTCCATCGTCCCGGTGACGGCGGCGATCGTAAGCAACAGTGACAGCACCGCGCACACGCCCACCATTCGCAGTAGCCAGTGGATGCGTCCGAAGCGGCGGCTGCGGAACTCTTTGACCATCACCGGATTCAAGAACCAGGGAATCTGCGCCGAACGCCGCTGCGGATCGATGAGGAACATGATCCGCCTGAAGATCTGCCCGCCCGTACCGCGCTCTTCAGTCATCACGCCCTGGCTGCGGGCCCGGTCGAAGATGGAGTAATTGAGCCTTGCGAGCGTGCCGGCCGCGAACAGCACGCTCAGCACGCTGGCCAGCAGCACGTAACGCAGCGTTACGCCCTCCGCGGAGAACAGCCCCTGCGAGCCCACGTCGCCCTGGCCGAGCAGCGTCGTCACCGCCGAGAGCGGCGAAAGGCAGCGCAGCCATTCGGCCGCCTGAGCCAGGGGCGTCTCCTGACCCTGCAGGAACAGGTGCGGCCCGAGCGAGACGACCGCGAGCATGAGCACGACGCCGAACGCGATTCGCTGCGCCGCGTCAGCCGAATTCGCGCGGCTGCTGACGAACAACGCCAGCGCCGTGTACTGCAGGGCCGTCAGTGCCAGGAGGCCATACAGGCCCACGAAGTCGCGCCCGAGTGACACCCCACCCATCGCGTAGCAGGCCGCCGCCGCGGGCAGGCTCATCGACAGCAGCACCAGCACGAACCCCAGCGCACCCGCCAGCTTGCCGAAGTAAATCGACAGCGGCGACAGCGGCGAATTCAACAACAAGGCCAGCGTGCCGCCGTTCTTCTCGCGGACGATGGACGTGGCCGGAAAGATCGGCACCAGCAACAGCACGGCCGCCGTCATGCCGTAGGCGAACACCTGGAACACCTGCCGCGACTGCGCGCCGGACAGCTCGACCCGCGCATCGGTCGGCCAGCGAAGAATGACCAGCCCGGCGAAGGCAGCGGCCATCAGCAACTGGAGCGCGAGCGCCTTGCGCGTGCGCAGGATGCCGTGCAACTCGCGGACGACAATGGGATGGCTCAACCGGCTGTGCTCCTGACGGCGGCTTTCGGGCGCTGCTCGTGACGGTCCACAGGCTCGTCATCCGCCGTCACCTTCAGGAAGGCCTCTTCGAGGTCGCTCGGCACCTCACGAAACTGCGCCACCTTGAGGCCGCGGCCGACGATGTGTGCCAGCACCTCCGCCAGTTCCTGCTCGGAACGTGACGTGCGAAAGCGGACCATCAGCTCGGCCGGGGAGACATCCGCGGCGACTTCGGGGAGCGCCTCCTGGAGTGCCTGCCGGGCCGCATCCAGCTCGTCGGCCGAGGCGAGCTGGACTTCGATCAGCCGCTCCTGCGAGACCGTGCGCATGATTTCATCCAGCGGCCCGAACGCGCGCAGCTTGCCGTTCGTGATGATCGCCACCACGTCACAGATGCGGGACAGCTCCGGCAGGATGTGGCTCGTGACGATGAGGGTCTTGCCCATCTCCGCCAGCCTGAGCAGGAGCTGCCGCATCTCGATGCGTGCCTGCGGGTCAAGGCCGTTGGCCGGCTCGTCGAAGATCAGCACCTGCGGATCGTGCAGGAGCGTGCGGGCGATGCCCACACGCTGGGCCATGCCGTGGCTGAGGCTCTCGACGTAGCGGTCGCGCATCCACGCGGCATTGGTGGTTTCGAGCACTTCGTCGATGCGGCGGCTGCGCTCGCGGCGGGGAATGCCAAAAGCCGCCCCGAAGAAATCGAGATACTCGCGGACACGCATGTTGTCGTAAGATCCGAAGCGGTCGGGCATGTATCCCACGAGCCGCTTGATCCGCCGCGCGTCGCGGGCACAATCGACGCCGGCGATCATCGCCCGCCCGCTGGTGGGGCGGGCCAATCCCACGAGGATCTTAATCGTGGTCGTCTTGCCGGCGCCGTTGGGGCCGATGAATCCGAGAATGTGGCCGCGTTCGAGTGAAATGCTCAGATCGTCGAGCGCGACCAGCTCGCCGTACTGTTTGGTCAGGTGCTCGGTGACGACGACGGGGCCGTTTGCGGGCATGTGGGGGAATGTTGGAAGAAGTCGGATGTCGAAAGCGGACCGCGAAATGACGAATGACGAAGCCCGAATGACGAATGCCGAAGGTTCGCACGTTTAGCCGCGACTCGCCAGAGGAGCGCTGCGTTGGGCGTTGTTCGGTGCCCGCGCTCCTCTGGCGAGTCGCGGCTAAATGGCAGACCGGGATTTCGTAATTCGGGCTTCGTCATTCGTCATTTCCGCCCTCCAGTATGCCGCCGGGGGTCGTTCGTAACCACCGTATGTTCGGAATCCTCAACATCGACAAGCCGCCGGGCATTACGTCGCGGAAGGTCGTCGACCGCGTGGCGAAGCTGGTGCGGCCGGTCAAGGCGGGGCACGCGGGAACGCTCGATCCGCTGGCCACCGGCGTGCTTGTGGTATGCGTGGGGGCGGCGACGCGGCTCATCTCGCGAGTGCAGGAGCAGGTCAAAACGTATCGCGGCCGCTTTCTGCTCGGCCAGCGCAGCGACACCGACGACGTGACCGGCACGCTCGTTCCCGTGCCCGGTGCAGACGGCGTCACCCGCGAGCGGCTGGAGGCGCTGTTGCCGCAGTTCGTCGGCCGCATCGCGCAGGTGCCGCCGCAGTTCTCGGCCGTCCACGTGGGCGGCCGCCGGGCGTACAAGCTGGCTCGCCGCGGCGAGGACGTCGAGCTGAAGCCGCGGACCGTCGAAGTGCATCGGCTCGAGCTGCTGGAGTTTGCTCAGCCGGAATTCGAGCTGGAGATCGAGTGCGGCTCCGGCACCTATATCCGCGCGATCGGCCGCGATCTCGGCGAGAAGCTCGGCTGCGGCGCAGTAATGAGCGCGCTCGTCCGCACGGCGATCGGACCGTTCCGGCTCCAGGACGCGGTTTCGCTCGACGAGCTGTCGGCGGAAACTCTGCCGGAGCACTTGCTGCCCGCCGTCACCGCCGTCGCCGACCTGCCGGCGTACCGGGCGTCTGCCGAGGAACTCGTCGAGCTGCGGCACGGCCGTCCGATCTCACGTCGGCTGGACGCCGCCGATGGTTCTGCGGTGGCCGTTCTGGACCGGGACGGTGAGATTGCGTGTCTGGCCGCTTACCATGCCGACAGCGGGCAACTCGCGCCGAGACAGTTCTTCGTCAGGCACTGCAGTCTCTTCAGCCGCGAAAGCGGCGACAGCATCTAGCCCATGGCGTCAGCCGTGGGTAGTGGAGCCACCCGAGACGTCGAGCGGCGATAGAGGCATTCCAACTCTGCTGCCCCCCCTCTCGGGGCTGATGGAAACGTTCCCCGACGCATACCCGCGGCTGACGCCGCGGGCTACACGCTCTCGCCGCTATCGCGGCTGAAATGCGCCGCGTCACTACGATTTCGTCGTGCCGCAACTTCCGAGACGCTGACACTGATCGCGGCGCCCTTCGCTCGACGTTTGACAATCGCGCCGCCGCCTGCTTCATTCGATGTCAGGCGTGTCGGCACCGTCGGCCGGCGCTCGTCGAAATTCCCTCCTTCCGCGATTCTGTTTCTTCGGAGCCCGAGCGATGCTGCGATACATGCTGGCTGTGCTGATGGTGCTTGCTCTGGCCCACGCCGGTTTCGGGCAGCAGGTCAGCCGGGAGGAGAAGGTCCGCAAGGACCGCAAGGAGGTCCTGGAGCTGGGCGAGTGGTACTACAACGACCTGGAGGCCGGCAGGGCGGAGGCGCGGCGGACGGGAAAGCCGCTGCTGGTGATTTTCCGCTGCATTCCCTGCCATGCCTGCGAGGGGTTTGACGGGCAGGTGCTCGACCGCGACGCGACCATCCGGGCCGAGATGGATAAGTTCGTCTGCGTGCGGATCGTCAAGGCCAACGCCATGGACCTCGCGCAGTTCCAGTTCGACTACGACCTGTCGTTTGCGGCGTTCTTCATGCACCCGGACGGCACGATCTACGGCCGCTTCGGGACGCGCTCCGACATGAAGGATGCGGAGAAGGACATTTCGCTCGATGGCTTCCGCAAGGCCCTGGCGGCCGCGATGGAGCTGCACAAGGGCTATCCCGACAATCGCGAGCTGTTCGAGGAGAAGACGGGTCCGAAGCCGGAGTTTGCCGCGCCCGAGCAGTTTCCCTCGTTAAAGGGCAAGTACAAGTCGGAGTTGAACTACGAGGGCAACGTCGTCGCGAGCTGCATCCACTGCCACCAGATCCGGGATGCGGAGCGCGAGCTGTACCGCAGCCGCCGCGAACCAGCACCGGACCGGGTCGTCTATCCGTGGCCGCTTCCGTCGACCATTGGCTTGGCGCTTTCGCCCCGCGAAACCGCGAGCGTGATGTCTGTGGAGCAAGGCTCCGCGGCCGAGCGGGCCGGGCTCAAACCCGGGGACCAGATTGTGCGGCTGGACGGGCAACCGCTGCTGTCGATCGCCGACGTGCAGTGGGTGCTGCACCGCGCCGAAGATCCCGACACGCTGCCGGCGGAGATTCGCCGCGGCGACCAGACGCTGAAGCTGTCGCTCGAACTGCCGGAAGGCTGGCGGGCCGCGAACGACATCTCGTGGCGGGCGACGAGCTGGAACCTGCGGCGGCTGGCCACCGGGGGCCTGAAGCTGAAGGCCGCATCGCCGGAGGCGCGGCGGCGGGCCGGCGTGGCCGAAGACGCGATGGCGATCGAGGTCGAGCACGTCGGCCAGTACG
>JAHWKJ010000364.1 GCA_019347905.1 Planctomycetota bacterium | reverse complement strand
GTTGACGACGATGCCCGTCAGCGCCACCAGGCCGATCTGGCTGAGGATCGTGATGGGGTGCCCCGTCACCCAATGGCCGACCACCGCACCCACAAAGGCGAACGGGATCGCGAACATCACCACCAGCGGCTGCGCGTACGAGCGGAACAATCCCGCAAGCTGCATGTAAATCAACAGTAACGCCACGGGCATCGCAATCTTCAGGCCGCTGAAGGCCTTGGACATTTCCTCGTACTGGCCGAGGAACTCGATACTGACCCCGGGATGGTCGCGTGAGATCTCGTCGTCGAACGTCGTTCCGATGCCGGCGAGGATGTCCGAGAGCTTGTCCTGGTGCTCTTCGTCGACTTCGCCGAACACCGTCACCGAGCGCTCTTGCTGGCTGCGGTGGATCGTCGAGTAGCCGTCGGCCTCCCCCAGGACGGCCACTTCGCGCAACGGGACCCAGCCGCGATCGGAGCCGGCCATCCGTGCCGCCGTGGGGATTCGCATCGCCTCCAGGTTATACACACTGGTGCGGAACGATTCGGGATAGCGAACCATGATCCGCACGTCTTCGCGGTTGCGGGTGATGCGGCGGGCCTCGCGGCCGTAGACGGCCGAGCGGACGTGCTGGCCCAGCAGGCCCACGGTGATGCCGGTGGGCCGCGCGGTTTCCCGCAGCCGAAGCTGGACTTCCTGCTTGCCGCGGTCGAAATCGTCGTCGAGATCTCTCACGCCGGCGTACTTCTGCAGGGCCGTCTTGAGCTTGCCGGCGACGGTGACGTTCTCGTCGAAGTCCGGCCCGGAGATCTGAACGTGAATGTCTTTGCCGCCGGGGCCGCCGCTCATCGCGTCCCACGTCACGGAGTTGACGCCGGGGAGTTGTTCGGAAAACTTACGCAGCTCCGTGAGGACTTCGGTGCTGGAGCGCAGGCCCTCTTGTTCGCGTCGGTCGGCGGCCTTGAGCTCGACGATGAGCTGCCCCAGGTGCGACTGATCGTTCGTGCCCATGGCGCCGGCGCCCGCCAGATCGTACTGCCGGGCGACGAACATCTGCACGTTCTCGACTTCCGGCAGCCCCACCGCCCGGTCGCTGACGGCCTGCAGGCGTTCGCGGGTGTTGGCGGCGGTGCTGCCCACGGGCATCTCCAGCGAGCAGACGATCGTCTCGCTGTCCATCTTCTGGATGAACTCGTAGCCCACGATTTCGCCGGCGACCATGCCGCCCGCCACCATCAACAGCGCGAACCCAACGGCGATCGTCACGTACCGCCAGCGGAGCGTGAACCGCAGGAAGCGCTCGTAAATGCCGGCCAGCAAGCCGTGCATGATCCGCTCGCGCGCGCGGCCCACGCTGTCCAGGGCGCCGGTGATCCGGCCCCGCCACCCGCGGCGCGCCGCTTGAGCGCGCTTTTCGCGTTCGGCTCGCGAGGGCATGTGTGCCAGGTGCGTCGGCAGAATGATCAGCGCCTCGATCAGCGAGACCGACAGGGCGGCCAGCACCACCATTGGCAACTGGCCCATGAAGTCGCCGATTTGCCCCTTGATGAAAAACAGCGGAGCGAACGCCGCAATCGTCGTCATCACGGCGATCGTCACCGGCCACATCACTTCCTCGGCGCCGTAGATCGCCGCCTTCAAAGGCGGCATGCCCTCCTCGATGTGCCGGTAGATGTTTTCGCCGATGACGATCGCGTCGTCCACGAGAATGCCCAGCACGATGATCATGCCGAACATGCTCAGGAGGTTGATCGTCGCGCCCATCGCCCACATGACGACGATGGTCCCCAGAAACGCCGTCGGCAGGCCCACCGCGGCCCAGAAAGCGACCCGCCAGTTGAGGAACAGCATCAGCGAGATCAGGACGAGGATCAGCCCGCTCTTCCCGTTCCGCAGCAGGAGGTCGAGCCGCCCTTCCACAAAGCGAGCCAGGTCGGAATGCAGACCCACCTTGAAATCGTGGTCGAACGGCCGGGCAAGGGCCTTCTCGTAGATCGCCTGCGGATCCGGCCGACCCGCGAGACGGTCAATGAACGTATAGCCGGCCGTGGGCACATAGGGCTTGCCCTGCTTCCCCGCCACGTAGGCCTTCACCAGCGTGGCGATCTGAATCGCGTCCTGCCGGCCGGTCTCGAACACAACGACGTGAACCGCCGGCTCGCTGTTGAAGTAGCTCTCCAGATCCGTCGCGACGAAGCTGTCGCGAACGATGGCCACGTCACTCACGTACACGCGGCGGCCGTCGGGAAACGTGCGGACGACGATGTCTTCCAGATCGATCCCCCGCTGGCCTTCGCCCAGCGTGCGGACCGAGACGCTGCTCCGCTCGCCCTTGAGCTGACCGCCGGAGACATCGACATTCGTGGCGGCGATCGCCTCGGCGACCTCGTCGAACGTGACGTCGTACTCCAACAGCCGCTCCGGGCGAATCTCGACGCTGATCTCGTCGTCGCGGGTGCCGTTGATCTCGGCGTAGCTGATGCCGGGCAATTGCAGGATTTCGTCGCGCAGCTCGCGGGCGGCCCGTTTGAGGCCGGCTTCATCGCCCCGGCCGTAAAGGGCAACGGCAATCACCGGCAGCTTGGGCTCCAGCTTGGTGATGGTGATCTCTTCCAGCTCGTCGGGCAGGTCCGCGAGCGAGTCGATCTTGCCCTTCACCTCCTGGTAGACGTGGTCGACATCGTCGACGTCGTTGTAGAGCGTGAGAAACGTGGTGCTGACGCTCTCGCCGACGTTCGACTCGATCTTCTCGATGGCCTCGACGTCGCGGACCGCTTCTTCGACCTTGATGGTGACCGCCTTCTCGACTTCCTGCGGCTGCACGCCGGGATAGACGGCCATCACGGCCAGCTTGTTGGGCCGCGTCTCGGGGAACATCTCCCGCGGGAGGCTCGTGGCCAACATCAGCCCGGCCGCCAGGATGACGACCATCAGCATGTTGACCAGCACCCGATTGCGGACGCTGAAAGACGGGAGCGACATGGGTCGCGCGCGAGTCCACCGTGAGCAGCCAGCAGGCAGAAACTGCGCTCATTGTAGCAATGAGCGACGGCCGGACACGATGGCTCAGAGAGGGCCGCCCGCACGCGTCTCCATGTTGCCCTCCACGCGACGAGGGCCTGCGGTCAGTGCGGATTCGTTGAGTACGGGCCGCCGCGGGACAGCGTATGCGTTCGCCGGCCCACGAGCGCGTAGATGATGGCCCCGATGATCCCGGTCAACGCGATCACGAGCACCCAGACGATGCGCATCATGTCGTCGAGATGAGGATTGCGGATGGCGTCAACGAGGGCCCAGATCCACGCGACGAGCATCACGAGGCCGACAATCAGCCACACCGCCCCGAGGCCGGCGACGAAGCCAATGGGATCGAGATCGGCAAACAGGGGAAGGAGTTGCATAGCTTCGCTTCTCCGGTTGATGTTCGAATCGAGAGCCTGATGGTGGCCGGGCCACGCTGCCCGACGACGTTCTTCGCGAAGCAATGCAAGTACCGTGCCGCAAGCGCCGTGTGACGCCCCGTCACCGCACGTAGGCAAACTCATTCGAGTTCAAGAGGACCAGGCACAGCTCGGCGAGGCCGCGCACCTCCGGTCCCACGTCCCAAGGCTTCAAATCGCGCTGGTAGCCCGCTTTCAGCACGTCCAGCTCCTCGGTCCACTCGAAGGTTTCGCCCGTCAGTTCTTCGACCATCTCGCGGGTCACGCTCTCTGGCAACGGAACCTCGACCGGCTGGTGACCGCGGTGGTGTGCCGTCATCCGCTCGACGTGGTCGAGACACAGCCGGCGCTCCTCGTCCGTCGGCGCCCGGCTGTACGTGAGCGAAAACGCCCGGTCGACGCGGGCCGCCGGATCGGGAGTGTCCTTCATCAGCCGGCCGGCCAGTGCGAGCGCCCGGTCATGTGCGAACTGGCCATTGAACAGCGTGAAGGCCTGCGGCGTGACCGTCGTTTCGTCCCGCCGTTCGCACGAGTGCTCGCTCCCCGGGCGGTTGAGCACCTCCAGCAGCGGATCGGGCAGCGTGCGATAACGGAACGCGTAGATCGTCCGCCGGTTGCGCTCTTCCGGCGTCGCCGACGGCTGATAGGCCGGCGCGACCGACCCCATGATATGCCGCGGCTGCCGAGCGACTTCCCAGTTGATCTCGGGAAACACGCCGGGGCCGCCGCGCTCCGGGTTCAGCTCGCCGGAAACGGCCAGCATCGCGTCGCGCAGCTCCTCCGCCGAGAGCCGCCGTGGCGGGAAGTACGCCAGCAACCGGTTGTTCGGATCGACCTCGCGGACGCGCTCCATCTGCGGATGCTCGCCGGTCCTGCGGTACGTGTCGGAGCTGACGATCAGCCGGTGGAGCTTCTTCACCGACCAGCCGTGCTCGATGAACCACGTCGCCAGCCAGTCGAGCAGCTCGGGATGCGAGGGGCGGCCGCCCATTTTGCCGAAATTGTTGGGCGTCTCGACCAGCCCGGTGCCGAAGTGCGTCTGCCACACGCGGTTGACCATCACCCGCGCCGTCAGAGGATTCGACGGGCTGGCGATCCAGCGGGCCAGCGCGAGGCGGCGGCCGTGCATCGCTTCCGGAACCGTGTTCCACGCCGTCGGCACGTCGCCGTCGTTCGAGCCGAAGGCGGCGGTCAAGACGCCTGGCGAAACGCGCTCTCCCGGCGTCTCCAGCGCCCCGCCCTGCAGAATGTGTACGATCTCGACCGTCCCCTTGCGCTCTGCCGGTCTGGGCATGAGGTGCACGGGCTTGTTCGAGACGACCAGCCGCGGCGGTCCAGTGTAGACGCTGAACGCGTAGGGCCGGTAGCGCTTCAGTTCCAGCTCGAAGTAGTCGACCCGCTTGCGGTAGATCTTTTCGAGGCTCATATCGAGCCGCGTCAGTCCGAAGTGCCGCTCGGGCCGCTCGGCTTCCGGCAGTTCTTTCTCCGACCGCACGCCGCGCTCTTTGAGGAACGCCGCCACCGCCTGATCGTGATTCTTCCGCAGGCCGGCCAGCACAGTGCGGGCGTCGGCCAGCAGCCGCTCCGTCCGCAAGCGCCCGCTCTCAAAGCCGCTAACGTTCTCCACTGCGAGATACTCGACCTCGCGGTCGGCGAACTGCACAGGCGCGAAACACGCCTGCAGACGGTAGTAATCGCGGGTGGGCACGGGATCGAACTTGTGATCGTGGCACTTCGCACACCGCAGCCCCTGCGCGAGGAACGTGACGCCCACCGCGTTCGTCACGTCGTCGAGGTACTGCTGCCGCGTCTCGGCCGCCACGCTCATCCCCGTGTGCTCCCACGGTCCCATCCGCAGGAAGCCGCCGGCGATGAGCAGCTCCGGATCGTCAGGATCCAGCTCATCGCCGGCAAGCTGCTCGACGAGGAACCGGTCGTATGGCTTATCGGCATTGAAACTGCGGATGACGTAGTCGCGGTACCGCCAGGCGTTCGGCCGTTCGTAATCGTTAGAAAACCCCGAGGTATCGGCGTAGCGGACGACGTCGAGCCAGTGCTGCGCCATCCGCTCGCCGTAGTGCGAACTCTCCAGCAGGCGGTTGACGAGCGCGTCATACGCGCCGGCCGATGTGTCCTTCACGAACGACTCGACCTCAGCCGGTGACGGCGGCAATCCCGTCAGGTCGAACGAGAGCCGCCGCACCAGCGTCCGGGCATCGGCCGGCGGCGCAGCTTTGAGACCCTGCTGCGCGAGTGATGCTGCGATGAAGGCGTCGATGGGATTCGCGTTCTGCTCGGAAGCGCCCTCTCCGCCGAGCGACTCCCACGGCACGGCATATCGACGCACGGGCTGAAAGGCCCACACATCGCCGGGATCGTAACGCCGGTGCGTCCAGTCCGGCGAGAGGCCGCCGGAGGTCGAGATCACGACACCCTCGCCGCCGTTGTTCCAGGCCTTCGACTCCTGCACAGCGCCGCCGGGCATCGGCTCGACCCACGGCGCGCCGGCGACGATCCACCGCCTGAGCGCATCGATTTCGGCGGCCGTCAGCCGGTCCGCCTTCTTCGGCGGCATCACGCGCTCACCATCGCCGATGACGGCTTGGAACAGCAGGCTCTCTTCGGGTTGACCGGCAACCAGCGCCGGTCCGCTGTCGCCGCCTTTCGCCATCGCGTCGCGCGAGCGCATGTCCAGTCCGCCCTCCAGCGTCTTGCCCTCACCGTGACAGCCGAAGCAGCGCTTGCGCAGCGTGGGCAGCACTTCGGCGGAAAATAGGGTCTCCGCGCGCTTCGCAGATTCGGCGGGTGAGCCGTTCTCATCGGCGACGAGTCCGCGCTGTGGCACGAACGACACCACGGCCAGCAGCATGACTGCCGTGAGCCTTTGCGAGCGGAGGCTGCTGAGTGTAAGCATCGCAGAATCCCGGTGACGCTCTTCCGCTTCGCGGGCATCCCGCGGAACCAGGCGCGAAAGGCATCGTCCGTTGAAGTCTACCGCGCCGCTCGAACGGCAAGCAAACCGCGCGGCAACCTCAAACAAAGGCCGACCGGTTGTGTGCACAAGTGGTAGATCGACCGAGCAGATGGAACAGAATGCAACGGAGAGAACGTAGATTCGCTTAACCGCGGCCGACTGAGGGAATTCCCTCTCCGTTGCCTTCGTTCGCTCCTGTTCAATTCAACGACTGTACTTTGCCCAATTCAGGCCCGCGACC
>JAHWKJ010000363.1 GCA_019347905.1 Planctomycetota bacterium | reverse complement strand
TCGAGCGCCGCCTGTACGGGGTGCCGGTGTTCCTCACGTCGCAGCTCTCGATCAAAATGAGGGCCAGCAGCGACCGCGTCACCGCCCGGCGGCCGTCGATCCGCACGAAGAAGCGGCCGCTGTCGTCCTGGCTGTCCACGGGAAACACCCGCCGCACGGCCCGCACCAGCAGGTTGCGATCCGGGTGCATCTCTTCCGTCTTGGTGAACAGCAGCCGCGCGGCCGAGGCGATCAACAGCCCCGCGAAGACGTACATGATCCAGTCGAAGCGGGCGATGAGGACCGTGCCCAGCGCGATCATGGCTCCGCGCATCACCACGGCCCCCATGATGCCCCAGAACAAAAGGCGATGCTGCTGTTCCCGCGGAATGTGGAAGTGCGTGAGGATGAGCGCGATGACGAACAGGTTGTCGATCGACAGCGATTCCTCGATCAGATAGCCGGTGAGGAATTGCAGAGCGGCATCGCGGCCGGAGAGGACTTTTCCGTCCGTCACCGTTGCCGCCGGGGGGTGGTGCTCATACAGAAAATACACGACCACGTTGAAGCTCAGCGCCAGGCTCACCCAGATGGCGGTGCGGCCCAGCGCCTCGCGCGGCGGCAGAGCGCGCGGCTGCGCGTGGCGTCGGAACACCCCCAGATCCACCATCACGCACACGGCAATGACGGCCAGGAAGCCGATCCAGACCCACACGCTCATGCCAGTTCCGGGGGGAAAAGATCGATCGATCGGGCGCTTCGGGCGGCCGCCTGAGTGTCCACCACAGCCGTGCAACACTAGCGACGGGAGCCGGCTTCTGGCAAGTCGCCCGCCGCGCTGCGACTCGCCGCGGAC
Source organism: Planctomycetota bacterium (assembly GCA_019347905.1). Taxonomy (GTDB): domain Bacteria; phylum Planctomycetota; class Planctomycetia; order Planctomycetales; family Planctomycetaceae; genus JAHWKJ01. The sequence goes on along the minus strand of JAHWKJ010000363.1, from coordinate 5,850 downwards.
GCTGGCACATGCCGCGCTGGAAATCGCCCCGAGCGACGTTTATCATCGCGCGATTGATTTTCTTCCCACCTTTCCGTCCGTATCCGCAGCAGCGAAAGCCGCGCCCCCATGCCCAAGATCACGTTCGTCAACGAGAAGACGACGGTGGAAGTGCCCGCCGGAAGCAACCTGCGCGAGGCGGCGCGGCAGGCGGGCGTCGAGGTTTACAAAGGCATTTTCCGCACGCTGCACTGCCCCGGACTGGGGATGTGCACGACCTGCAAGGTCAACATTCGCAAAGGCGCCGAGAACGTCAGCCCCCAGTCGCGCTGGGAGAAACTGAACCTGCTGAAAGACCCGCTGGGCTTCTTCGCCCGCATCGGCCGCGAAGACACGCTGCGGCTCTCCTGCCAGACCCGCGTGAACGGCGACATCGAGGTCGAGACGCATCCGCCGGTCAATTGGCATGGGGAGAAGTTTTGGGGGTGACGGGAAATGACGAATGCCGAAATCCGAATGACGAAAGAATGACGAAGCCCGAATGACGAAACACCCGCCGGCGAAGCTTGCGAGACATTCGTCATTCGGGCTTCGTCATTCGTCATTCCCGTTGGCAGAACCATGCGCGACGTACGCATCGCCGCTTGTCAGTTCGAGCATCGCAATGGCGACAAGGGCTACAACTTGTCGCGCATTCGCGAACTGACGCGCGAGGCTGTCGAGCAAGGGGCTGAGATCGTCAGCTTTCATGAGTGCTCGATCTCGGCCTACAGCTTCGTGCAGACGTTTACGAAGCCGCAGCTTTACGAATTGGCCGAAGCCGTGCCTGATGGGCCGAGCACGCGGCGGTTGATCGAGATCGCCCGCGAGTTCCGTGTGCCCGTGCTGGCCGGGCTGTTCGAGCGCGACGGTGAGCGGATCTATAACGCCTACGTCTGCGTCACCGCGGACGGCCTGATCGCGAAGCACCGCAAGCTGCATGCGTTCGTCAACCGGCATTTGTCGTCCGGCGACTCGTTTACGGTATTCGACCTGGACGGCTGCCGCTGCGGCATTCTCATCTGCTACGACTGTAACCTGGTCGAGAATGTGCGGATCACCGCGCTCATGGGGGCCGAGGTGATCTTCATGCCGCACGTGACGGGCTGCCTGCCCAGCGTAATGCCGGGCCGCGGGATCGTCGATCCGAAACTGTGGGAAGCCCGCGAGCGCGATCCGGTCCCGCTGCGGATGGAGTTTGGCGGACCCAAAGGCCGCGGATGGCTGATGCGCTGGCTGCCGGCTCGCGCCTACGACAACGGCGTCTACGCCGTCTTTACGAACCCGGTGGGCATGGACGACGACCAGGTGCGGCACGGCGGCGCGATGATCCTCGATCCGTTCGGCGAGGTGCTGGCCGAATGCACGCGGCTGGGCGACGACGTCTGCATGGCGCTGTGCACGCACGATAAGCTCGGCCTGGCGAGCGGGCGCCGCTACGTGAAGGCTCGCCGGCCGGACTTGTATGGCAAACTCGTCGAACCCCCGACCGAGCCGCCGACGACCTCGCCCGGCTGGACGCTGCGGCCGCCCGCCGACGTCTAGGCTTTGTCGAGAAAACCCTCGCTCACTAACCCGAAGCGCGAGCGAGGCGCGGGGGGACACGTACTCCCTCGCTCGCGCTTCGGGTTGGGGTGCGTTTTGCGACAAAGCCAAGCCACGTTTAGCCGCGACTCGCCAGAGGAGCGCGAGCGTGTCGGGTGGCCGGGTCTGAGGCTTTGCGAAGGCCCGGAACGAGCGGGCAGAATCCGGGCCATCCGCTTCGCTCCTGACCCGGCCACCCGACGCGGCGATCCTCTGGCGAGTGGTGGCTAAACGGCGGCAAGCGCTCCCGGGGAACTCCCCACCGGCCGTTGGGCAACGGACCGGGCGCGGCGGCGGCTATCGGCCCGATTCCGGCCCTGCTGCGTTTCTCCACAATCGATCCGGGACGGCATCGTTTGCGGAGCAACAATATGCACCAGTTCATCGCGGTTACAACGCATCGCGTGCCTGTGCACACGCCCCCCGAGCTCAACGATAGCATCCGCCGCCGCACCGAACGCACCGTGCGGCTGTATTCCGCGGCCGGACGCGAGGCCATCGACCAGCGGTTGGAGGAACTGGACGCCGAGTGGGACATCGAGCGAACTCTCGAAGCCAATGCGGCCACCGTCTCGCTGGCGGGCTGGCTGTTAGGGGCGACGGTGAGCCGAAAGCTGTTCATCCTGCCGGCCGCGGTGGCGGCTTTCCTCTTGCAGCACGCGATCCAGGGCTGGTGCCCGCCGGTGCGGCTGTTTCGCCGGCTGGGTTTCCGCACCGCCGCCGAAATCGCCGAAGAACGCTTCGCGCTCAAAGCGCTGCGTGGCGACTTTGCCGGCATCCAGGCAGACCCGGAACCGAGCGGAGAAGACGCCGTTGCCGCCGCGGACATCTAGGGCTCACGCGGCACGCTCCGCCACTCGCGAGACGACCGCCAAATCTCTGGAGGTGCACGATGCCCGCGACTGCTGAGAAGGAAACACTCGTCAAACTGCAGGTGGGGAACGCGAAGCCGCGCGACGTGGGCAAAGGCGTCGCTCGCATCAGTCCCCACACGCTGGCAAAACTCGGGCTGGAGCCCGGAGACGTCGTCGAGATCACCGGCAAGCGGCGCACGGCTGTCGTGACCGTTCCGCCCTGTCCCGAAGATGAGGGCCTCGACCTCATCCGGCTCGATGGTCTGGAGCGGGCGAACGCCGGTGTCTCCGGCGGCGATTTCGTCGAAGTCCGCGCCGCCGATGTGAAGCCCGCCCGACGCGTCAGCCTCGCCCCGGCGCAGAAGAACCTGCGGCTGAGCGGCTCGGGCAGTGCACTGCGGCGGACGCTGCTGGGCCGGCCGGTCGTCACGGGCGATGTCGTTTCGACTTCCGTCTATCGCCGCTCGTCCGGGTACGACGGCGACGAATTCCCCGAAGAGGCGTTTCGCTCGCTGTTCCGCACGCCGGCCTACGCCCTGCAGGAGATCCGGCTGATCGTCACCGGCACGTCGCCGCGAGACATTGTCCGCGTGCGCGAAGACACTGAGATCGAACTCCTGCCGCAATTCGTCGAGCCGGAAGAGATGCGTCCGACCGACGTCACTTATGACGACATCGGCGGGCTCGGAAACATCGTCGACCAGGTACGGGAGATGATCGAGTTGCCGCTCAAGCACCCGGAACTGTTCCAGCGGCTGGGCATCGATCCGCCCAAGGGTGTGCTGTTGCACGGGCCGCCGGGGACGGGCAAGACGTTGCTCGCGCGGGCGGTCGCCGGCGAGACGGACGCCCACTTCTTCCACATCGCCGGGCCGGAGATCATGGGCAGTGCGTTCGGCGAATCGGAGCAGCGGCTGCGAGACGTTTTTCATCAGGCGGCCCAGGATTCGCCGTCGATCATCTTTATCGATGAGATCGACGCCATCGCGCCCAAGCGCGAGCAGGTGGGCAGCGAGGTCGAGCGCCGTATCGTCGCACAGCTTTCTCACGCTGATGGATGGCCTCGAGCCGCGGCAAAACGTGGTGGTCATCGCCGCGACCAACCGGCTGGAGGCGATCGACGAAGCGCTGCGGCGGCCCGGCCGCTTCGACCGCGAGATCATCATCGGCGCGCCCGACGCGCGCGGCCGCCGCGACGTGCTGGAAATCCACACCCGCGGCATGCCCTTGTCTGAAGACGTCAACCTGGACGACCTCGCCCGCACGACGTATGGCTTTGTGGGGACGGACCTGGCGGCGTTGTGCCGCGAAGCAGCCATCGATGCGCTGCGGCGGCTGTTGCCGTCGATCAACCTGGAAGAGAAGGAGATCCCCGACAGCGTGCTGGCCGAATTGCGGGTAGCGCGGCAGGATTTCGAGAATGCGCTCAAGCGGGTTCAGCCCTCCGCGCTGCGCGAGATCACGGTGCAGGTGCCAAGCGTCCGCTGGGAAGACATTGGTGGGCTGGAAACCGCGCGGCGGCTGCTTGAGGAAGGCGTGGAATTGCCGCTGAAGAATCCGGAGGCATTTCGGCGGCTGGGCATTCGCCCCGCGAAGGGCTTCTTGCTTTACGGTCCGCCGGGCACCGGCAAGACGCTGCTGGCGAAGGCCGTCGCCCGCGAGTCGGACGCGAACTTCCTCTCGGCCAAGTCGTCGAACCTGCTGTCGAAGTGGTACGGCGAATCGGAGAAGCAGATCGCGAAGCTGTTTTCGCGAGCGCGGCAGGTCGCGCCGGCGGTGATCTTTCTCGACGAGATCGATTCGCTCGTGCCGGCCCGCGGCGGCGGCCTGGGTGAGCCGGCGGTGACGGAGCGCGTGGTGAACACGATCCTCGCCGAGATGGACGGTCTGGAAGAGCTGCAGGGGATCGTCGTGATCGGGGCGACGAACCGGCCGAACCTTGTGGATCCGGCTCTTTTGCGGCCGGGGCGCTTCGACGAGCTGATCTACGTCTCCGTCCCCGATCGCGGCGGCCGGCGCAAGATCCTTGGGATCCACACCTCCAAGATGCCGCTCGCCGCCGACGTGGATCTCGAGGTCGTGGCCGAACGCACGAGCGGCTACACCGGAGCGGACCTTGAGGATCTCGTCCGCCGCGCCGGTCTCAATGCGCTGCGAGCGAATCTGGAAACGCACGAAGTGCCGATGGCGCTGTTCGAAGCGGCGCTCAAGGAGTCGCGGCCGTCCGTGACGGCGGAAATGGAGGCCGACTACGAGGAGATCGCCAAGTCGCTCAAGCACGAAAGCCCACGGCACCGCGTCGGCTTCCTTGCCGACCGCTATTGAGTGCACCATCAACGTCAGCCGGACCGAGCAAGGTCCTCGCGGAGTTCGCTATTTGCTTGACGCAATGCGTGGCCTGGATGGCAGCGCGGAACCGGGCGCTGCACCTGAGTGGGGCTCGTGGTAGAATATCGGTGAGCAAACACCTCCAGCGCTTGGCACCCCTGTTTGCTCAGCCAGGAGCTTTCACGATGACGATGATTACGATTCCGCTTTCGGAGGAGCGCCTGGCGCAGTTGCGCATCCGGGCCGAGCAAGCCGGGCTCGCCCCCGAAGAGTTCTTGCGCTGCCGCGTCGAACACCTTCTCGACCGGCCCGATGAACAGTTCCGCCAAGCCGCCGCCTACGTCCTGCAAAAGAATGCAGAATTGTATCGGCGGTTGTCGTGAGCCGCCATTTGACCTTGGAGGAGGTTCTCGAACTGCACCGGCTGGCGCTGGAACAATCCGGCGGCCTCGACTCGCGGAAGGGAGATTGAGTCGTGAGGAGTTTACAGCCTGGGTGCAATCGCACCTCCAGGAGCGGCCGGCCGGATCAAACGCTGCACCGGACGGCGGCGGCAGTTAGCCTTTTCCGAGTTCAACGACTCGCCAGCCACCGCGCTCTAAGCAATATCGCCGGAAGATCCGCAGGCGAAGTGTTGCGGCCGGAATAGAAATCCCGGTACCCCGCGGCCCAACGCTACGCTCAGACGATCAACTCGCGCACCACGTCGCCGGCCGGCGCCGTGCGGTGCGGACGGTTCAGACGATCGTACAACAGGCCGTCGTGGCGAATGCCGAGCAGGTGATAGATCGTCGCCACGATGTCGCCTGGCACCAGCGGATCGCGCGCTGGAAAGGCCCCGGTGGCGTCGCTCGCGCCATAGATGTTCCCGGGACGAAAGCCGCCGCCGAGAAACATCTGGCTGTAGCAGTAATTCCAGTGATCGCGGCCGGCGTTGTTGCCGTTGATCTTCGGCGTGCGGCCGAAGTCTCCCAGGACGGCCACGATCGTGCGCTCCAGCAGTCCGCGGTCGGCCAGATCGCCGACGAGGCTGGCACAGGCGGCGTCGAATTGCGGCAGCAGCGTG